>NZ_CAWPDB010000137.1:2869-27289 GCF_963886625.1 Vibrio sp. V23_P3S9T160 | reverse complement strand
GGACATAACATGTCTAACACTACTACTGGCACTGTAAAATGGTTCAACGAAACTAAAGGTTTTGGTTTCATTTCTCAAAGCAACGGCGGTCCAGATGTATTCGTACACTTCCGCGCTATCGCTTCTGAAGGTTTCAAAACTTTAGCAGAAGGCCAAAAAGTATCTTTTGTTGTAGAACAAGGTGCTAAAGGTCCTCAAGCTGCTAACGTACGTGCTGAATAATTTCGCATGAATGTGTGAGCGTTGGCACCACGCCAGCGCTCTTATTTTTACCTAGATTATAAATTATAGTTATCAACGTTATCGCTCAAACTTCTGCTCCGTTCCCTCTGCTTATCCCGTTCGAACATTCAGCCATTTTTGCATAAACCGTTTTGACAATCCTATTTCTATCTATGTAATATTTTCATTTTTACAAAGGAGATCTACTATGTCTCGTACAACTGGTAGAAAGCGTTTTTGGTTTGCTAAATCTAAAGCAACACAAAAATTACGCTCACTATGAATATTCATTTTAATATTAAACATTGCTCTTGGAATGCGACTATTCATCAACTTAATAGTGACATATTGACACGTCATATATTAAGTCAGATAAATTGCAATTTAGACACTCTTCATCTCAATTTTATTTATGATGAAGAATCTTCTCAAGGACAAATATTGAATGCTGATGACAAGCTTATTGGCCATTTTAATATCATCGATTAATACCCAAACACTTTAATAGCCGCCGTTAAAGTTATTTGGGCATTATTCACTTATCTCAGTTTTGCTAGCACTATTTTCTGATCTAATTCGTTGTGATAGTCTTTATAATCTAAACCTACTTCAAAGATGAATTCTGTCACTAAAGTGCGAACACAATCTACCAGCTCTTTCGCATTCCATGGTTTCTCAAAATACCTATTTACACCTGCAGTGTTAATCGCATTGATCGTATCTGTGTGTGTTGCTTGCCCTGTTAACAGAATTTTCTTTGTTTTCTTAAATCTGGAATCTGCTGCGACCTCGGTTAATAATTCGACTCCTGTCTTTCCTGGCATCACATGATCTGACATCAGCAGCGCAATATGCTCACCTTGTTCGTCAAACTCATCCATTAGATCCAATACTTCATAAGCCGATTCACAATCTTCAATATTCAACCAAGAAGTGAGTGGTTGAAGATCTTGCAGTATCGCACTTAATACTTCCCTTTGATCATCGACACAAATGATATTAAGCTTCTCCATAATCGCTCTCCGTGGGTAATTTAATTCTAAATATTGTTCTTTCATTGTCACTTTTGAGTACGACATTTCCACCATACCCAGAAACAATGCGTTTCACTATTGATAACCCTAGTCCCAAACCAAACGACAACCCTCCTTTTTTGGTGGTGAAGCTTGGTTGGAATATTTTCCGTCTAGTGGCTTCGTTAATTTCAGGACCGTTATTAGCAATGGTTACCAATATACGTTGTTTACTTAATTTGGTTTGTATCTCTATCATTGGCTCTGCTATGTTAGCCATCGCATCACAGGCATTTTTGATGATGTTTACCCAAATTTGTACTAGCTCTGTCTGAGATCCTTTAAATAAGGGTAATGCAGCAGGCCTAATACGGACACTGACACGTCGTAAATCACTCTGTAATAGTGCCAATGCTCGATTGATCGTATCGTTAATATCGAACTCTTCATCTTGAGTAATTTCAGTTCGGCCCAGTTGTTTTACTGATTTAACAATGCCAACAGTATGTTTAGAGGCCAAACGTAAATCATGCAAGTCACGGCCCATTTGCCAATAACGGATAGCTAAATGTGGATTTTTCAGCCAGTGCGAAGATAAGTAGTCTTCTGGAACCGCTTTTGCTAAATCTCTTGCCACATTTTTAGGCAGGGCGTATTGCTTTTCGAAAAGAGCACCTCGCCTTCTAGCTTCGTTTGACGATACTTTCTGACCATACATCAAGCCAAAATCGAAAAAGAGGCTCGCTTCAGGATGAACCTCTTCGAGCAGCTCCATAAACAGTACTTCTAATCGCTCAGATTTGCTACTCACTACCCCGATGGCATTGTTCAATTCATGGGCAATGCCCGCCGCTAACTGGCCCAAGGTCGTCATTTGCTCAGCCGAATATAACCTTTCTAATGCTTTTTCTTTTGCCACTGATTCTTGAGTTGCGCGTCGTTGACGGCGGGATAATTCATTCACAATAACGGGGGTAAACTGGGCGGTTAAAGGTCCATATTGATCTTCTTCTAAGACGGCCGTAGTTCGGTCGATCCAGGCAAGCTCTACCGTAGATTCAGCCACCACTGTTGAAGAAGCTATCCATTCACCAGAAAAAAAACTGTGTACGCCAATAAAAGCACCTGCACCGGCTGAAAAAACTTTTATCGGTTTATCGCCTTTTTCGTTGTAATAGCCACTCAATTCTCCCGACCATACGAAATAGAGTCGATCATTATAGCCTTCTTGCTCAATGACAATACTTCCCGCAGGCAGTTTCACCATCCGTTCAGGATGGCGGAAATAACGATCAATGAGTGCAACAAGTCTTTTATCCGACATAATGCTACCTAACCGATATGACCAACCGCATGAAGTAACCAAACCATAACAAAACTGAGCAGCACCCCAATCACACCGAGGACAACCCCTACTTTAGCCATTTGGTTACTTTGAACGTGCCCGGTAGCATGCGCCAACGCATTAGGTGGTGTACTGATAGGTAATGACATACCAAGTGATGCAGCAAAGGTAACCACGAGAATCAACGTGATTTCTCCACCTAGTGGAGTAAGCGAAGTCATTGAAGCACCAAGCGCGGCCATAATCGGCATTAATAAGTTCGCGGTGGCGGTATGTGACATAAAATTGGCCATAATGAGACACAAAAATGCCGCACCAAATAAAACAACGTAAGGTGAATACTGTGCAAAAGGAATGCTGTTCACCACTAGTTGCGCTAACCCCGTTTTGTCTAATGCAAGTCCTAGCGCAATACCACCAGACACTAACCACAACACATCCCAAGAAATTTTCTTTAGATCTTCTTTGTTGATGATGCCAGTAAGAGAAAAGACAGCCACAGGTATCAGTGCAACAGTATAAGAGTTCATACCATGGGTTGAGCCCATCAACCAAAGAAGAATGGTCAGAGCAAAGGTGACATACACAATAATGGCTTTTGGTGTTTTTAAAAATTTACCTTTAATGGTCAATTCAATTTTTTGTTGCTCTGCTTTAAACATGGCGCTAATCAATACCCATGCGAGTGCCATCATTATGATCACAAACGGCACCCCAAAGGCCATCCATTCACCAAAGGTAATTAAATTTTCACCGACCAGATATTTCAATGCGATCGCATTGGGAGGAGTACCTATTGGTGTACCTATACCGCCAATATTAGCGGCGACCGGAATACACAAAGCAAAAGCAATTCGCCCTGGATCTTTTGGGCCAAACACTGCGATGACTGGTGTTAAGATCGAAAGCATCATCGCTGTTGTTGCGGTATTGGACATAAACATCGAGAAGATGCCAGTAATTAACATCAAGCCTAACATGACATACTTGGGGTTCTGGCCAAATGGTTTGAGCAGCACTCGTGCAAGGTTGACATCCAAGCGATACTTAGTGGCGGCCATGGCTAAGAAAAAGCCACCCAAAAACAACATAATAATTGGGCTGGCAAACGTCGCCATGATATCAGTATGTTTTAGCAAGCCACCAAAATGAGCTTCTCCCTCAGCAAGCCTCATAAACCAGATACCTTTATCCGATACCATTAGGAGCTCTAGCACGATCACGACTACCGATGTGGCATAGATTGGGATCGGTTCAAATACCCAACAAAGAGCGGCGAGCAAAAAGATGGCAATCACTCGCTGCTGTATTACGGTCATCCCTTCAAAAGGGAAAGCGGTCATAGGCAACAATAAAATAAGTAATGGAACTAAAATAGGGATGATAAATTTTAAGTAAGGACGCACCATATAAACTCTTCCTGAGTACTCATAGAAACGATAATTAAAGGTGTACTTGAATCTCGAACAACGTTGCCATTATGTTACAGTTACTCAGCAAAAAGTTTGGTGTTAGATCAATGAACAACGATTACCACTAAGGCAAATACTCAGAATGAGGGGTCGCTTGCAAATCCTCTCACCACGCTTAGGTGTTAAACCAATAATCAACCACCCTCACATCATTAAAATTAATCAATCGTTTTATCTTTGCACAATCAAACATCTGCTACTTTAATAGTATAGGTATCGTCAATTTATAGATAACATGATAATATCCGCGACCAATTAGGATATAGATCACATTGTCGGTAAATGGATGTTGTTCGCTCAAGCGACTTTTGACAAAAACAATCAAAGGTAACTCATTCATGTTTTTAAAAAATCTATCCATCAGACAGAAAATTGCAGGCTCATTTAGCCTCATCGCTTTAATCAACATCCTCTTCGCTTGGTTTTTATATAGCGAACTCCAAGAAGTCAAAAGTCAGTTGGTGAATTTTGCCGACGATACACTGCCTGCACTACAACACGTAGATTCAATGGGAGATAAACTCTCCTATTGGCGTCGTACGCAGTTTGCTTCCTTGCTCACCGATGATATAAACGAAGTGAAACAACGCCTAGTGACTAGCCGTCAATTACAACAAGAGGTTGATGCAGGTTTAAAACAGTATGGTAAAAGTGTTTGGCCAGGCGAAGAAGAGCAGACATTTAGAAAACTGATGAGTAACTGGGATAGTTATATAAACATTGTGACTCAGTTTAATCAGGCTTTAGAAAGCAATAATAAAAGCGATGCCCACAAACTACTGAATCAATCGCTTGAAACTTTCACGAAAATTGAAGCCGACATAAAAACGCTGATTGGCATCTTGCAAAAAGCAATGGATGGCAACAAAAGCTATATTCTTAAAGCAGTTGACACACTGAACACTTCATCAAGTATCAGTAATGTTTCCATTATCGTCGTCATGGTCATTATCACCCTCTTCTTGACTCGCATAATTTGTGGACCTTTACGATTAGTTGTTGACCAAGCAAACGCGATTGCAGAAGGTAACTTAGCAAAACAGATCGATCGTAATGCTATTGGCAATGACGAATTAGGTGAACTTGCCGATGCCTCACAAAAGATGCAGAACAATTTACGTCAACTGATCGAAGAGATCATCTCCGCTGTAACACAACTGAGTAGTGCTGTGGAAGAGATGAGTCAAATCTCCAATATCTCAGCTCAAGGTATGAAAGAGCAGCAATATCAGATCACACAAGTCGCAACAGCGATGACGCAAATGAAAGCCGCAGTGGCCGATGTAGCACGCAACACGGAAGACTCAGCATCACAAGCAAGTAGTGCCAACACTAAAGCCAAAGAGGGTGCGACAGACAATGCCGCGATGGTGAGCTCCATTCAACAAGTGGCTACAATTATTGGTCAGGCTGGCGAAACCGTTGCAAATTTAGAACAACAATCTACACAAATTAACGTGGTACTTGACGTTATTCGTAACATCGCTGAGCAAACAAACCTATTGGCACTGAACGCTGCGATTGAAGCAGCCCGCGCCGGTGAATCTGGCCGAGGCTTTGCTGTTGTTGCAGATGAAGTGCGCACCCTTGCGGGAAGAACTCAAGCTTCAACTGGCGAAATCACAACCATTATTGAAAAATTACAAACCATGGCAGGCGAAGCAAAAGAAGCAACCGAACGTTCGCGCGTCAGCATTGACTCTTGCGTCGTTCAAGGAACTCACTCGCAGCAATTGATGGTTTCAATTGAAAACTCAGTAGCTCAAATTGCGGATATGGGAACACAAATCGCCAGCGCTTGTAGTGAACAAGATTCCGTTGCCGATGAACTAAGCCGCAACATTGAAAATATCCATACGGCTTCACAAGAAGTCGCGCAGGGTTCAGAACAAACGGCGCAAGCTTGCCACGAACTCAGTCAATTATCGGTCACATTGCAAGACGCAATGGGGCGTTTCAAACTTAACTAAAATAGAGTTAGCCCCTAACGGGGCTTTCTTGTTTTTACTTACCTAGGAGATAGAATGAATTTCAAAGCCTCTTTTCTTACACTGTCAATTGCCATGGCTTTACCCTCTTTTTCAGCGACTTCTGCACCTTTAAGCCTTAACGTCAGTGAGCCTTCTATACAAGAAATTCAGCAATCCAATACTTGGCTTGAGATCGATCTTGGCCAATTCAAACAAAATATTGAGCAGTTTAAGAGCCACATCAACAGCCAAACTAAAATTTGCGCCGTGATGAAGGCAGATGCTTACGGCAACGGTATTCGCGGTTTAATGCCAACTATTCTCGCGCAAGGGATCCCTTGTATCGCAATTACCAGTAATGCAGAGGCTAGAGCCGTACGTGAGAGCGGGTTTAAAGGCCAGTTGATGCGTGTTCGCTCTGCGAGTATTGATGAAATCGCACAAAGTGTCGAGTTAGATATCGAAGAGCTCATCGGTAGCAAAATGCAAGCTGAGCAACTCGCTCAGCTAAGCCAGCAAAAAGGTAAAACGATAAGAGTACATTTGGCATTAAATGATGGCGGTATGGGACGCAATGGTATCGATATGTCAACCGATGCAGGAAAACAAGAATCGATTGCGATTGCTACCCAAAGCGACATACAAATTGTTGGGATCATGACGCATTTCCCCAATTACAATCCAGATGAAATCCGCAGCAAGTTGGCCAGTTTTAATACTAATTCAGCTTGGTTGATTCAGCAAGCAAACCTAAAACGCGATGAGCTGATTTTGCATGTTGCCAACTCCTACACTGCTCTCAATGTACCGGAAGCACAACTTGATATGGTACGTCCTGGCGGCGTCCTATATGGCGACTTACCAACTAACCCGGAATATCCGTCAATCGTCTCATTCAAAACACGTATTGCGTCATTGCATCATCTTCCTAAAGGAAGCACTGTTGGCTATGACAGTACATACCGCGTAACCAAAGAGAGTGTTTTGGCAAATCTGCCTGTTGGCTATTCAGATGGTTACCCAAGAAAAATGGGCAATCGCGGTGACGTATTGATTAACGGTCAACGAGCAAAGGTGGTTGGAGTAACTTCAATGAACACCACATTGGTTGACGTAACCGATGTGAAAGGCGTCCTTCCTAATCAGGAAGCCACCTTGTTTGGCGCGCAAAAGCAAGGCCGAATCACTGTCAGTGAGCTGGAAGAAAATGCAGAGCTCATATTCCCTGAACTGTATACGATTTGGGGAACGGCAAACCCTCGTTTCTACATCCACTAAGCCAAGCCCACTTATTTATCTTTTGGTCCGTGAGTGTTTTGCACTCACGGTATCCCCTTTTAATTCACCGCTCGTTGTTCCTATTAACCCCTTTATTTTTCAGGCATAATCGGCCCGTTCCTTTTATTTCATATGGATGCGCATGCGACCGATTAAATCCCCTATATTCTTGGCTGTGTTAACTCTACTCTTGGCCATGACCACCATTCAATCTGGCGCGTCACTAGCCAAGCAGCTATTTCCTATTGTTGGTCCAGGTGGAACAATTGCACTGCGCGTTGGTCTCTCTGCATTAATACTGTTAATGATTTTTCGCCCATGGCAGTTACGACTTTCTCTTTCACAATGGCGCTCAATGATCATTTACGGAGCAAGCCTAGGTGGAATGCAACTGATGTTCTATTTTGCTATTGAACGAATTCCTCTTGGCATTGGGGTTGCGTTGGAGTTTTCTGGGCCATTACTCATTGCATTTCTCTCATCTAAACGCAAAAAAGATCTGATTTGGGTTGCGCTTGCTATTCTGGGCATTGTTTTTTTATTGCCCGATCTAACGGGTGTCGATTCACTTGATCCGATTGGCGTTGCACTGGCTTTAGCGGCTGGCGGATGCTGGGCAGCCTACATATGGTTTGGTCAAAGGGCGGGGAGTGTCGGTTCTGGAGGCGCAACCGTTGCGATAGGGATGACAATTGCGGCCCTGTTTGCGTTTCCAATCGGCGTTGTATTATCAGAGGCGTCTATTTTTACGTGGTCAATACTGCCTATGGCGTTATCTGTCGCGATTCTTTCAAGCGCGGTACCTTATTGCCTAGAAATGTCGGCTTTAAAGCGTTTGTCTACACAACACTTTAGTGTGTTAATGAGCTTAGAGCCCGCCATCGCCGCATTAGCTGGATTAATTATTCTTCAAGAACAATTAAGCTTAACGCAATGGATCGCCATTACGATGATCATCACGGCCTCAATGGGTAGCACGCTATCGGCGAAGAAATAAGGTGAACAGTTCAAAATAGTTCGGCACTACTGTCCCCCTCTTCATTTGCAATGAATACACCGTTACGCAACAGATCTTCATAACATTGTACTTGATTGCGACCGTGGTTTTTGGCGAAATAGAGTGCTTTGTCTGCTCTATCTAAAATCGTTGAGAGATATTCTCTTGGCGAGATAGAGCAGAGACCAATGCTAAGCGTGATATGTTGAACCTGAGGAAAACGAAACTGCTCGATGTGCTGTCTAAACCTCTCGGTTCTGTTTAACACGACCTCATATTCACTGGCAGGAAAAATAATGACGAATTCTTCTCCACCAAACCGAAACAGTTGTTCTTGATTAAGAAAAAAATTCTGCATTTGCTGAGCCACCAAGAGCAAAACTTCATCGCCAATCAGATGGCCAAAATTATCATTGATCCGTTTAAAATGGTCGAGATCAATGATGGCAACCCAAGGCATCACTGAGCCTACTGTCGTCGTTTCAGGAAGCACATCAAAGCTAAGGCGCAACCTATCCTCTAACGTCCTTCGATTCAGCAACCCTGTCAGCTTGTCACGCTCATTTTCATGCAATAATAAAACGTAATTTTGGTAAATTTTAACAAAGCCTTCAATGAGCATTCGATATTGTTTGGGCGGAACTTTTAGAATCAGAGACAACCTAGCAGAAAAACTATCGTTGATAGCAATAGGGTAAATGCAATGGTATCCGTTTGTACCTAAATCTTCTATTTTGGGCTCGATATCAGAATGGTTATGTTCATAACTTGGAACCGTCTCGCCCTCATATTCCCAGTTAATCTCAAATTTTCCAGGTATACGGCTACAGATAGTAGCTTTTGCAATGACATAGGAATGAGGTCCAATGTAATGTTCTAAGCAGGCCGACTTCAGAGGCAACATCTCGACTAGAGCGCTGATGACACAATAACCCAATGACACCGCATTTTTCTGCCCCGTAATTTCAACAACAGATTGGAGAATTTTATCGTCCATGCGCCCTCCCGAACATCTCTTATGATCAGTATAGGAAAGAATGGGTAGCGTGATGTTATAAAGTTTGTATCAATTAAATAACTCTCGAGTACTGTAGAACGAATAAAAAGCAGCCTAAGCTGCTTTTTATTCGTTTATTCGTTACTTTCTATTACCCAATTTGACTTTGCCATTTGAACCAAACCATAACGCTTGAGCACGGCGACGCCCCAATAAGATTGGTCCATCATCGTAAAATAAGAAATTTTTCCAGTATTTTTTAAAAGCCGACCATTGGGTTTCGATAATATTGTACTTTTCATAACAAAAATAAACGGTCACGTCATTTTGCCAATCAATATGGGCCAAAATATCAACGGGTAATGATTCATCGTCACTTTCCCATTCTTTCATCCAACTGATTTCATTGATCCAACTGCCTGCTTTGCGAGGCCAATCTTGAGAACTTAACCTCTCTGAATCTGGGCTTTGAGCACTGATATTTTCCAGCCAAAACTGAGCTGCTCGGGCTTGAGACATGGGTTTAATATGCACCAGATCTTGCTCAGGAACTGGCATTGATTGGTGAGTGAAAATCCATTTTCTTTGGTATTGATCCAAAGGCAAATACGACATTGAATTTCCTTAATGTTTTAGCTGACTTGTGAATATAGCCGCTTTACTTTTAAAACGATAACCCATTAGCTTGGGCGCCAATCAGCATTAACCAATGCTGTTAGGTTGTGATCTTCCCATTGGCCATCAATGAGCAAATAATTTTTAGCGTGACCTTCGGTCTGAAAGCCCATTTTCATCAACACCGCTTCACTGCGTTTGTTGATTGGCATATAACCAGCCATGATACGGTGTAGGTTTTGTACCTTAAACATGTAGTGGCACGCCATTTTTAATGCACGGCCCATGATGCCTTTACCTTGTGCATTCTTCGCTAACGAATAGCCGAGATTACAAGCATAAAATGGAAAGCGCGAGAGGTTACTAAACGAAATGGTGCCAAGCATGTCACCACTGTTAATATCGATGATGAGCAAATAATAGCCTAATTGCATTTTATGCAGCTCACCGAGTTTAATCAGTCGCTGTGCCCAACCGTGAGCCTCAAAAAACGCAGCTTCTCGCTTAGGTTCCCAAGGCCGTAAATGTTCACGATTACTCGTAAAATAGGCGGCGATCATCTCCGCATCTTCAAGTTTTGCGGTTCGCACTAAAATATCATTGTCCACTTCATACACTTGGGACAAGGTGCTGCATGACTGCATCAATTTTTCCTAATTCCGTAGTCGCGTAGCTTATTGGCGATAGAGGTGTGTGATACGTTTAAACGCTTGGCCAACTTACGGCTTGAAGGGAAAGACTGATATAAACGTTCCAAAATTTGAGATTCATACTCTTTCATAATGTCATCTAATGAGCCATCAAGATTGACATGGGTATTGCCAGTATGAACGGTTTCAAGCTGCGGCAGATGGAAGAGATCCACTGTTAACTGATTATCAGACATCTCCGTTAGCGCCCTGAGCACCATGTTGTCCAACTGTCGTACGTTACCTGGCCATTGGTAATGAGAGAGCTGATCCGCCAAATCTTCCGCTAGTAGTGGTTTGGCCATACCCATTTTCTTAATGTGTTTCGCCACAAATAGTTCAAGCAATGGCTGAATGTCGTTAGACCGCTCACGCAAAGTAGGAATACGGAGAGTTAACACATTCAGACGATAAAAAAGATCTTCACGAAATGCGCCTGATTCGGCTAAATCTGCCAACTTGTGGCGCGTCGAGGCAATCACACGAACATTAACATGAACTTCATGCTCCTCACCAACGCGGCGGAATGTACCATCTTGCAAGAAGCGCAGTAGTTTAATTTGTAAATGAGGACTCATCTCCCCGATTTCATCGAGAAAAACAGTGCCGCCATTCGCCTGTTCAAAAATACCTTTATGGCCTTGTTGATGATTAAATGACCCTGGCGCATGACCAAACAACTCCGTTTCCGCAACATCATCCGGCATTGAAGCACAACTCAGAACTAAGAAAGGAAAGGAGGCACGGTGAGAGCGATTATGACAAGCCTTGGCCAACATCTCTTTACCCGTTCCGGTTTCGCCTTCTATAAGCAAAGGTTGATCAAGCATTGACAGCTTCTTAGCTTGGCTAATGAGCGCTTTATGGCGGTTAGACACTCCGACAAAATGTTCAAAACCAAGGTTATTGTGTAAGGGCAAAGCATCATCGACGACGCCGCTAGGGCTTTTAGAACGAATCATCATCATGGTACTTGCCAAGGTGGATTCTTTCGACTCACCCGTAATATAAACAGGCATCATCTCCATCAGATAATCGAGACCATCGTGCACGATCTCCTCACGTTGTCGTGCTTTGTTGCCTTCAAGCCAGCGTGATAGGTTAAAGAAAGGTAATAATGCAGAAATGGGCTGCCCTATCACCTCTTTCTCTGTTTTGTTAAACAGCGATAACGCTGAATAGTTTGCCATATCAACAAACCCTTTCAGATCAATCGCCAGCACCGCATCAGGCACGTTGTTGAGTAATGAAATTAACTCGGTGTTATGCCGTTCCATGGGCATGAATTGAATTTTCCGAACATCTTTTACGCCAGAAATTCGGCGAATTTCAGCCATCAATTCACTGAATGTTTCAAAATCAATGTCAGGGCAGTTGAGGTAAATAATGCCGATGACATCGATTTCAATCCCACGCAAATCAATGTTTCTCGATGCAAGAATATCAAGCAGTTCTCGGGTTAGGCCGAGTCTATCTTCACAAGAGACTTCAAGACGCACTTAAAAATCCTAATAAAAAGTGTCAGGAAAAGTTGACAGTAGTTTCTATCAAGCCTTGTATGGCGTCAAGTTATCTCATGTTTTGAGGTTCACATTCGGGCATATTATTTGATAAATGTTGCTTATTTCACCGTAAGCGCGGCGATTCTTGCGACGATCTGTTTGCGAATCGCCCCTAATTTTACTTTTCTGTCTGGCTGCCATGTCATCGGCCTGAGCAGTGCCATGGCTTTCAAACCAAGACGAGCGGTCAATATTCCCACTCCTAAACCTTGCCCTGCCCGCGCGGATACTTTTCCGGCTAAATCCATAGAAAGGAGATCCATACTGGCGTCGATGGCGAGTTCGCTGGCACCTGCCGCTGCCATATTAACCAATACGGACTTAAATAAAGAGAGACGAGACCAGTAACCCAATGGCACTCCATACAGTTTTGCCAGTTGATCAATCATAGTAAAATTACGCCATGCCACTAACAACATATCTGCGATGGCTAAAGGGCTAATTGCCACTAGTGCTGCCGCTTCTGTTGAATATTGTGAGACGATTTTGGTTGCTTGTTTATCTTGTTCACTCACCACCATAGCATCGTACATATCGAGTATTTCAGCATCGCTGTGTGAAGCATTAACGCTGTTTAACCAACGATCATAGGCTGGGCTTTCGGTTTTTATGCCACTTTGTTTAGCTAGAGCTTGGCAGAACGCGAGCCCATGACCAACGCTGTCGGTTTGCATAAGCTGTTCGCTTTGCTCTTGAATACTAAAATGATGGCGAAGTGCTCGTAACTTCCACAGCTCTTTGATTAAGGTACTTAAGCCTAACGATGCCAAACCAGCAATAAATCCCGCCCAGCCCAATGCTAACCAGTCCGCTGATTGAATCGCCGTGATAACTGAATCGATAGCTTGCCAACCGATTAAACCTGCAAAGCTTATAACGAATGCCGCAGCTCGCCATTTCCGACCTTGTGGTGGACGAATGATTTGCTCCAACTCTTTTTCCGCAGCACTCTCTTCATTGCTGATCGGCATTGGAATGAAGGCTTCATTATTTTGAAACTGCTGTTGAGCCGTAAGCTCTGGCGTACTCTTCTGTTGTGGTTCTAATCTTTGATTAAAGATTTGCTTGGTTTTTAAATCACTCATTTCAGCTTATCTCCAATTAAATATTCCAACGCTTTATCTAAACGGATATGAGGGCAAGGTTCATCACAGCTAAATGCTCTTGGTTTAAAACTGGTGAATTCAAACCCTTGATGGTGCCAATACTCTTTGTTAGGTAACTTTTTCGGCACATCGCCGGGAAAAATGGTCAAGGTTTCGCCATCGAGAGTCACACCTTGTAAGGCTGGAATGGTGCGCTCACCGCTATCAATAAAACCCGCTTGTGTGGCCTGTATCGATGCCATACTGATGCAACTCATCTCAATATTCTCATAGGCGGCGCTTTGCCAAGCAGGATGAACCATCTGCTGCAGTAACGACACCAAATTCGGGTGTTGTTCAGGAGTGACATGATCCGCTTTGGTTGCGGCAAACAGCACTTTGTCTATCTTGGGTGCAAACAGACGCTTGAGTAAACCATTACGACCATAACGAAAGCTATGCATAATCTGTTCAAGCGCACGACGCATATCCAAAAAGGAGCCGTAGCCATCATTGAGTGGAGATAAGCAATCGACTAACACAATCTGCCGATCAAACGTGGCAAAATAATTTTTGTAAAAAGCTTTCACAACCTTGTTTTGGTATTCTTCATAGCGTGCTTTTAACATGCTGTAATTACTATTGGGAGCCGGCTTGTCTTCACCGTACGGATTACGGCATGGGAAAAATTGCAGAACAGGCGCACCTTCTAGCTCTCCCGGCAACACAAAACGCCCCGGTTGAACCCAATGCAAACCGGCATTTTTACACGCGTGCAAATACTCCGTAAACAGCATCGACAATGAAGCAAGCTTTTGCTCATTGGCGTCTTGCGTTACATCAAGTTTAGCTAACCCCTCAAGCCACGGCTCGGCTAATGAGGAACGCAGTTCACTTAGCGCTGAAAACTGCTGTTCTGACCACTGTTCATAGGTCATTTCGAGCAGAGGCAGATCCAACAGCCATTCACCCGGATAGTCGATGATATCGAGATAAAGTGTGGCCGTGTGACCAAATAATTTTTTACTGCGCTTTTTAGGTTTGTATTTGATCGCTAGGCGAATTTCGCTGACGTCACGAGTGGGTACAGGCCAATGTGGCGGTTCGCTGTGTAACTGTGACATCGCTTCATCGTAAGCAAAGCGTGGAACCATTAAGTTAGTTTGAGGGACACGTTTTGCACCCACAATGCGTCGGTCACGCGTTGCGGAAAATAGCGGTAAATTATCATGGGTAGAGGTGTGCAGTAATTGGTTCACTAAGGAGGTAATAAAAGCCGTTTTCCCCGCTCGCGATAACCCTGTGACAGCAATTCGAACGTGCGAATCTAATCCACGGTTAATTAAATCAGTCATTTCTCGACGAATGTGCTGCATTTACTCACTCCACTTCATTTGATGACGCTATTTTATGTGTATTCATCTTAATCGGAGATGAACAAAAAGCCCCTGACGAGAATCAGAGGCTTAGGCTTCTTTGGCCAAAAAATTCGCTGTTCTATGTTGAGCCGCTCACATCGGATCAATCATCTTCTATTAATTTATAAATCACAAACAATGCAGCCTCAAGCATCACCCATAACACGCAGGTGATTGTGACGTACTTATCATCGAAGATGCTGATGCCATGTAGAATAAGGTCATAGCCGAGGAAAACCCCAACCACAATAGCGATAATAATTTGTAATATTTTAATAAAACGAGGCATCTACCCTCCTAAGTTTTGCAAATGAGCATTTCAATTATCTATTGATTTATAGACGATAACTGCAGCCTAAGCTGCAGTTATCGTGAGAACGCGATGAGATCAGATTAAGCTTTCTTTTGAGCTTCGGCAATCTTCACTTTCCATGTGTCTGGGCCTATTTGGTGAGCATTCGCGCCACGCGAGTCCACCGCAACCGTGACTGGCATATCTTCAACTTCGAATTCATAAATGGCTTCCATACCTAAATCTTCGAATGCCACCACGCGTGCTTTCTTAATCGCTTTCGCCACTAAGTAAGCCGCGCCACCCACCGCCATCAAGTAGACCGCTTTGTGGTTTTTGATTGACTCCACCGTCGCAGGTCCACGCTCTGCTTTGCCTATCATCCCCATAATGCCCGTTTCATCAAGCATCATGTCGGTAAATTTGTCCATACGTGTCGATGTGGTCGGGCCTGCTGGACCAACAACTTCATCACCCACCGCATCAACGGGGCCAACGTAATAGATAAATTTACCTTTTAGATCGACGCCTTTAGGTAGCCCTTCGCCATTTTGCAACATCGCTTGGAGGCGCTTATGAGCAGCATCACGGCCCGTTAAAATCTTACCGGAAAGAAGCAGTGTTTCACCGGTTTTCCACTCTTGAACCTCTTCTTTAGTGACCGCATCAAGGTTAACTCGCCGCGCGCTTGCCCCTGCATCCCACACAATTTGTGGCCAATCTTCTAGCTTTGGTGGTGTAAGTTCAGCAGGGCCCGTACCATCTAGCGTAAAGTGAACATGGCGGGTCGCCGCGCAGTTGGGGATCATACAAACAGGTTTAGACGCGGCGTGAGTCGGCGCTGTTTTGATTTTTACATCCACAACGGTGGTTAAGCCACCAAGCCCTTGCGCACCAATGCCTAAACGATTCACGCGGTTAAAAATATCTAAACGCAGTTCTTCTTCCGCATTTTGTGGACCACGATCAATCAGTTCTTGAATATCGATATGCTCCATCAGTGATTCTTTAGCAAGCACAGCCGCCTTTTCCGCGGTGCCGCCAATACCAATGCCGAGCATACCAGGAGGACACCAACCCGCCCCCATCAAGGGTACGGTTTTTTCTACCCATTCAGCAATATCATCGGAAGGATTGAGCATTACCATCTTGGTTTTGTTCTCACTGCCGCCGCCTTTGGCTGCGATTTGAATGTCGACTTTATTTCCTGGCACCATATTGATATGAACGACAGCAGGCGTATTGTCTTTGGTATTAATACGCTTACCAGCAGGATCCATTAATATAGAAGCGCGCAATGGGTTATCTGGATTGGTGTACGCTTGACGAACTCCTTCATCAATCATTTCTTGCACCGTGAGATCAGACTCCCATTGCACATTCATACCAATGTTAACAAAACAGGTTACGATGCCGGTATCTTGGCAAATGGGTCGATGCCCTTCTGCTGACATGCGCGAGTTGATGAGAATTTGTGCGATCGCATCTTTCGCAGCTTGACTCTCTTCTCGGTGATAAGCCTTTTCTAGCGCTTGAATGAAGTCCAGAGGGTGGTAGTAAGAGATATATTGAAGAGCGTCAGCGACACTGCTGATCACATCCTGCTTGCGAATTACCGTCATTGCGTGCCTCGTTATTGTTATGCTTCCCTTGACTGTTGCGTGTTCCTCATTCAATAAGCGGTAAGCTTCTCAGCAAAAAATCAACTTATTGATGTGATTCAATCAAGTAGCAGCTTTTAATTTGCATTTTATGATACTCTTGCTTTACTCAACACGCCATGCAGTGATCGGTCTCTTTGTCACAAATTACGCAAATGAACAACAACGAATTCAATCATATCCAAGTTAACGCACTGACTTACCATGTCGATCTCGCTCACCAATTGTTTTCTAAAATCGAAGACTGCCCGTGGGCTATGCTGTTGCGCTCCGCCTCTAAGACGCATATCGATAGCCGTTTTGATATTTTAGTCGCTGAACCACTGGTCACCTTAGTGACACAAGGGGATAAAACGACGGTATGCGAACCGCAGTCTCGTTATGATTCTCAGGTAGACCCATTCCAACTGCTCAAACAGTTGCAGCAGCAGTATTTGCCCGATGTTCAAAGCGATATGGACCTTCCTTTCGTGGGCGGTGCACTCGGTTATTTTGCCTATGACTTAGGACGGCAGATAGAACGAATTCCAACGCTCGCTGAGCACGATCTATCCACACCTGATATGGCGATTGGTCTCTATCAATGGGCTGTGGTCGTTGATCATTTGCACCAAGCCGCCTATGTGGTGGGCAATCATATTGATGAGGCATGGCAATGGCTCAACACTCAGAACCCCAAAAACAACGGCCATTTTGCTTTACGCTCTGATTGGCAATCCAACATGAGTAAAGAGAGCTACCAACGGAAATTTGAGCAAATCCAGCACTATTTGCTCAGTGGTGATTGTTATCAAATCAACCTTGCACAGCGTTTTCAAGCGCATTATGAAGGCAGTGAATGGCAAGCTTATCAAAAACTGGAAGCGTTTAATTGCGCACCATTTTCGGCTTTTATTCGCTTAGAGAAGTCAGCGATTTTGAGTGTCTCTCCCGAACGTTTTATGCAGGTCAAACACAACATTATCGAAACTAAGCCGATAAAAGGCACCCGACCAAGAAGCGATAACCCCAGCATTGACGCCGCTAACGCGGCAGACCTTGCTTGCGCAGAAAAAGATCAAGCAGAAAACTTGATGATCGTTGACCTATTACGAAACGATGTTGGCCGTGTGGCAAAACCGGGGTCTGTACATGTGCCTAAGCTGTTCGATATTGAAAGTTTTCCTGCCGTGCATCACCTTGTGAGTACCATTCGCGCAGAACTTGATTCTGCCTATTGCGCGGCCGATCTATTAAGAGCCAGCTTCCCCGGAGGTTCAATTACTGGCGCACCAAAAGTACGTGCAATGGGAATTATTGAGGAGTTAGAGCCTCACCGCCGTAGCGCTTACTGTGGCAGCATCGCCTATATTAGCCGCCACGGGACAATGGACAGCAGTATTACTATCCGAACTTTGGTGGCAGAGAAGCAACAACTGCACGTTTGGGCTGGTGGCGGTATTGTTGCCGATAGTCAGTGTGAGCTTGAATATCAGGAGACACTGGATAAACTGAGCCGCATCTTACCTGTGCTCGAACAACCTCGTTAACCTTTCCAAGGTTTATTGAACTAGGCTAAAAAGAGGTAGACGCAAAATCCGAATAGGTAACGAAAATGAAGAGAAACAGCGTACAGACTGCGACCCCCTTGACAAAAGATCGGCTTATCCAGCGCTTTCAGTTGCAACAACCTGTGCCTTATCATGAAGAATCTATCCGTCGTGTGGCACACCTTGCTCCTCAAACCCTACGCAAGGCTTCAGTGTTAATTGGTTTTGTTGAGCGGAAGAATGGTTTAAATGTGGTATTAACCAAAAGAGCTGCGCACCTTAAACATCATCCGGGACAAATCAGTTTTCCTGGCGGGAAATATGAGGAAGTCGATGGCTCACTGCAGATCACTGCGCTTCGTGAAGTAAGAGAAGAAATTGGAATTCTAGCAAACGACATCACTATTTTTGGGCAACTGCCTGAATTGGTTACCGTCAGTAAATTTGTAGTGACGCCCTTTCTTGCTTTTATCAACCCCAATTACAAGGCCATTATTGATACCAATGAAGTGGACGAAATATTTGAAGTTCCCGCCCACCATCTGTTTGATCGAAACAAACTCTATAGCGAATTATTTCAAGTAAAAAATCAACGACATCGCGTTTTCGCCATCCCTTATCAACATCATTTTATTTGGGGGATGACAGCGCAGATCATTCATGTTTTGCAAAAACAAGTTATTCAACCTCATTAATATTCAAACTATTCAACCATAAGTTTAAATAACACGGATGATTATTTTTCCTTATCCCGCCCAAAAGCAAACGTTTGGCATGAATAAATGTTAATCGAAGCATTATATTGATAACTTTTACTAATCCAAATCATTAACATTACTCACATGTAGCACGCCATTTTCGTGATCAAAAATGGGTTTTTGACATATCATTCAATAAGCCAGAACGTTACATGATTTAGATCTAGTTTTCGAATGAGAAAATTATGCAAAATGCGCTCGACTTATTTCCTGTTCCCAAAAATGAGTAATACAATATGAACACAACAACTTCGTCGGCATCTGCCGTACAATCCTCTAGCAAGTGGACTTATAAAGATTTCACTTGGTGTCTTTCACTTTTTGGTACAGCCGTTGGTGCCGGTGTACTTTTCCTTCCAATTAAAGCTGGTGCGGGTGGTTTTTGGCCATTAGTAATGTTAGCCCTAATTGCGGCGCCAATGACTTGGTTCGCACATAAAGGCTTAGCTCGCTTTGTTCTTTCTTCAAAAAATGTTGATTCTGATATTACTGACACAGTAGAAGAGCATTTTGGTAAAACTGGCGCAAACCTTATTACGTTCGCATACTTTTTCGCCATCTACCCTATCGTTCTTATCTACGGCGTTGGTATCACAAACACCGTTGATTCCTTCCTTGTTAACCAAGTTGGTATGGAATCGATTCCTCGTTGGTTACTTTCTGGTGCGCTGATTGTGGCAATGACGGCTGGCGTAGTATTTGGTAAAGAGCTGATGCTAAAAGCAACGTCTGCCATGGTGTATCCATTGGTTTTCATTTTATTAGCACTTTCTTTCTACCTTATTCCAGAGTGGAACACCTCTATGATTGAAGTCGCACCTGATTGGTCTGCGATGCCAACCATCGTTTGGCTTGCAATTCCTATCATTGTGTTTTCATTCAACCACAGCCCAATCATTAGCCAGTTCTCTAAAGAGCAACGCCTACAACATGGTGACAACGCGGTTAAGAAAACCGATATGATCACTGGTGGCTCGGCCATGATGCTGATGGGTTTTGTGATGTTCTTCGTGTTTTCTGTTGTGCTGTCTCTGTCGCCAGAGCAACTCGCGTTAGCAAAAGAGCAAAACATTTCTGTGCTTTCTTACCTAGCAAACATCCATGAATCACCAATCATCTCTTACATGGGTCCTCTTGTTGCCTTTGCAGCGATTACCTCTAGCTACTTTGGTCACTTTTTAGGGGCACATGAAGGCCTAGTTGGTTTGATTAAATCTCGCTCAAATAGCTCAGTAAGCAAGATTGAAAAAATGTCACTGATCTTCATCGTGTTGACAACTTGGATCGTAACGATTGTAAACCCAAGCATCCTAGGCATGATTGAAACCATGGGCGCACCGATGATTGCTGGCATCTTGTTCCTGCTGCCTGTATTTGCAATGCACAAGATCCCTGCAATGGCTAAGTTCAAGACTTCAGCACCAGTACAGATTTTCACAACTATCTGTGGTCTTGCTGCTATTACTTCTGTAATCTACGGCGCTCTTTAATCTGGTGGTTATATCAACCGTCATGAATACTGCATACAGAACATAACTATAATAATGAGCCTCCCTCTTAGCTAGGGGGGCTTACTTTTGAGGTAATCGATATGATTAGTGTATTTGATATCTATAAAATCGGTGTTGGTCCTTCAAGCTCACACACAGTGGGACCAATGAAAGCGGGTAAAGAGTTTATTGATGATTTACGTTCAATGGGAAAATTGCGCGACATCACTAAAATCACCGTGGACGTTTATGGTTCATTATCACTGACAGGGAAAGGTCACCACACAGATATCGCTATCATCATGGGTCTTGCTGGTAATACCCCTGAGAAAGTTGATATTGATGCTATTCCAGGCTTTATCGCACGCGTTGAAGAAACCGAGCGTCTTCCCGTTGGTATGCACTGTCATACCGTATCGTTTTCTAAAGAAGGTGGAATGAATTTCCACAAAACGAATTTGTCCTTGCACGAAAACGGCATGCAGATCCACGCGTGGATCGATGATGAAGTCGTTTACTCAAAAACCTACTACTCTATCGGCGGTGGTTTTATCGTTGACGAAGAGAACTTTGGTAAAGAAAAAGAGAACCCAATTAAAGTTCCTTATGTCTTCACTAGCGCTGACGAGATGATGAACCAATGTAAAGAGAGTGGTCTTTCCATCAGTACGCTGGTTATGGCTAACGAAAAAGCACTGCATTCTGATGAAGAAGTTCGTACTTACTTTGCCAATATTTGGAAAACCATGCGCGAATGTATGGACCGCGGTATGAATACTGAAGGTATCTTACCAGGGCCTCTTCGTGTTCCACGCCGAGCAGCAGCACTTCGTCAACAGTTAATGACCTCAGAAAAAACCACTAATGATCCAATGGCGGTCGTTGACTGGGTAAACATGTACGCTTTTGCAGTGAACGAAGAAAATGCCGCGGGTGGGCGTGTAGTGACGGCACCTACTAATGGCGCATGCGGTATTATTCCTGCAGTGTTAGCCTATTACGATAAATTCATTCAGACCGTTACTGAAAAAGACTATATCCGTTACTTTGCTGCCTCTGGAGCTATCGGTGGGCTTTACAAACGTAACGCTTCTATTTCTGGTGCGGAAGTGGGTTGTCAAGGTGAAGTAGGTGTTGCCTGTTCGATGGCAGCCGCGGGCCTTGCAGAACTGATGGGTGGAAGCCCTGAACAAGTTTGCATGGCCGCTGAAATTGCGATGGAACATAACTTGGGCTTAACCTGTGACCCTGTCGCGGGACAAGTACAAGTGCCTTGTATCGAGCGCAATGGTATTGCTGCAGTGAAAGCGATCAACGCAACGCGTATGGCGCTACGCCGCTCATCGGCACCTCGTGTTTCGCTTGATAAAGTGATCGAAACTATGCTTGAGACAGGTAAAGATATGAACGCCAAATATCGTGAAACGTCCCAAGGTGGTTTAGCGATTAAAGTCGTTTGCTAACGAGCACCTATCTATTTAAAAACCTCGTTCATTAAAACTTAACGCCACTCGCTTAACAGCGAGTGGCGCATTTTACGACTTTACCTCACGATCCAGTGAGGAACTTAAAACTGACCGAGATATTCCCAGCTACTGTTGGTTGGATTGGGATCGGTTGGGTAAGGGAAATAACCGTACTTAGTCACTTTCAAGCGGTAGTAATGATAGCCGCTACGGAAAGCGTATTGATAAATATCGTTCACTTGACCACGCTGGCCATCACTGCCCCACACGCCCATCGCATCTTGTTGATACCACTCCAGTAACGAACGTTCAAAGCTTGCTAAATCACGATTTAATTCCGCAAGATAAGCTTGAATGGTGCTGTCGCTGCCAAGATAAACCCAATCTAGGTTTGACTCTCCGAGCATCGGGAAAGCTTCCCCCTCTCCTGGGCGTTTTTGGATAAAGTAATGGTTTTCACCATCGATTTGCCCAACAAACACCGCATTTTGCGCATTATCCCAAGTGGTTGAGGTACGCTCATCCCATGTCAATAAGCGAGATACACCAAAGTAGCTTTGTACACGCGCTTCAATGCTCACACCAGTCGCTCTATTGAGCTTGATTGGGTTGAAAGCAAAATTCACATAGCGATCTGCAGAACCGAGGTATTTCCAACCTTGATTACTGGTTTGATCGGCCGGGAATGCGCCAGCATCTACCATATGCATTACAAAGTAATCACGCATACCCGTTTCTGGGTTCGGGTAGACATACAATGCCCCCGCTCGGCGCTCCGCTTTCGTCACGCCATTGTTTAGAACGCCACGCCCATAGTGTTCGGCCACAAAAGCATCAAACTCAGCGATCGTCGCAAAATCCGTGTTCAGCAGAGTTTCATTCTGCGCGAAGGTTGGTGTCATATCGACCACTTGGCTGTAACCGTACTCTTGGCCAATGATGATTGGGCCTTTGAGCTTATCCAGCGGCGGGTTCTGATCTGGCGTCATTCGAGTCAGTTCTGTTTCACCACCGCGATCCGAACAATGCAAACTCACTTGAGTTGGTACTCCATTCTCCATCGATAAGTTAACGTGGAACTTGTTACTTTCATTGCCAGCGTGGCGAGAGGCACTTAATCGAACTTATTCGTGGATCCCATCTGCAAATTTAACATCCAACTGACACTGGCCCTGAACCTGGTAAGTAGGACGCAACACTTCATCGCCACGAATGGCATAGCGCCACGTTTGGCCATTTTTATGCATCACACCTGCGATCTGTTCACATTGGTTACCGACGACAAATCCAGCTCCATCGTGATCATTTCCAGACTTATTGAGTGTACATAGGCTCACTTCACCGACATCGACCGTCGATGTGTAAGTCACCGCTCCGCGGCCATACTTGGAAAGCAGTTCATACTCGCCTTGCGCAGAGGTCATGTTCACGTTGATGTTCCATGTCACATCGCGTCCAACAGAACAACGGTCGGTGCTGGGTTCAACCCCACCGACAAACTGCGATCTATCGCCATTGGTCGCTTGGAAAGTAAACTTACACAAACGTTGCTGCTCACCATCTATGCGTAATGTTTGCCAAATATCGCTATCGAGCTGTGCCTGAGTCAGGTTCGCCACCGCTTGCCAACCTTCCAACTGATAATCCCCTTGCTCTGGCTGTGGCAGCTCAAACACGTTGCCATAATTCGAGTAAATCAGAGGATAGATTTGGCTAGGGTTCTCATTCTGCGGATCGTAAATCCCCAATAAAGTAACTACGGGTACGCCCACTTGCTGCGGTTTCGGTGTATCGGTTTCTACCGCTTTATAACGTTGGGTACTCTGATCCCACTGCACATAACCGCTTGGGCTGTTGCTATCAAGGTTAAAACCGTTGTTCATCCAACGCTGTGCTTTGCGTGACTGAGCCGGATGCTCCAAGGTAAAGCGGCTGATGGTGCCAACGTACTCTTGTTCACCGCCATTTTGCGCATCACGCAGGAAACGGAACGCATCTTTAAACGGTGGCACAATATCGTCACCTTGCTGTTGGGTGTAAACGTCGCCTTTCCAGTGCAGGTTACCGATAAAGCGTTGCTGGAACGCATCCCAACCCCAGCCAGATTCCATATCGTGAATCGAGGCCATGAACGGATAATGACCCAAACCGAAGTTGTGCCCCAGTTCATGGGACCATTCATTGCCGGTAGTATTTTGCAGGGTTACTTTACCGCCACCGCCACTGCCGCCATGAACCACAACTTGAGCTAAATCTGTACCTTCTTTGGTATACACCCCGACGTTGGTGTGTGTGGTAATGTGGTTGTAGCGGCGGTTGTTTTTTTGCGGATAAACCCCCCTAATCACAATACCCACGGTTGGGGTGTTTACACCTGTAGAGAACAACGCTTTTCCCACCGCCTTCCGCATATTTCCGCTGTTCCCACCACCCCTGCCCCCCCTCTTTTCTGTTTTCAACCCTTCTCTTTTTCACATCTCCCCGCCCCCTCTTTGTAAAAAAAAAAAAAAATCCTTCTTCTTCCTTCCCCCCACCAACAAGTAATAACATTGTATGATCCA
>NZ_CAWPDB010000137.1:0-2824 GCF_963886625.1 Vibrio sp. V23_P3S9T160 | reverse complement strand
TTTTGTCCCCCATTTCAGGGGGCCTTTCTTTGCCGGTATTTTTTGGCGGGTTTCTTTTCCCCCCACCGCCACTGCCGCCATGAACCACAACTTGAGCTAAATCTGTACCTTCTTTGGTATACACCCCGACGTTGGTGTGTGTGGTAATGTGGTTGTAGCGGCGGTTGTATTGCTGCGAATAACCCGCACTACTCACAATGCCGACGTTGGCGTTGTTGACACCTGTAGAGACCAACGTTTTACCGATCGCTTCACGCATATCGCCGCTGTGCCAACCACCCGTGCTCGCGCTCTTATCGGTTTACACCACACCATTTGGCATAGTGACAACAGGAAAATAGGCAGGAGTGTAGTCAGCCATCACCAATTTAGACGCAGGTATTTTTTGGAAATAATCCGCGGCCAAAGTTGGAAGATTTTGAATCATCGTATTGCGGTTACGCGGTTGAGTCAGCATACCCATGTCGATATTTTGAATCACCAACTCAGGCGCACCACCAAACTGGATGTCTCCTTGGCTGAGCACACCTTCACGGCCTAAGTTGTCGGTCAAGCGCAGTGAGAGCTCCGGCTTCATCCAGTTCCATTGCAGCGGCAGTGACCAAGCGTGATGAGAGAACACCACCTTCATACGGCCATTCTCTGGCTGATCCGATGCGGCCAGAGCACTGGGCGGCAGCATCAAGGTGGTTTGCACTAATTCGCCATCGAGGAACACTTCTGCGCGGACTTGGTTAATTTCTTCCCCTTGTTGCGGGGTAAACAGCAGCATCGCTTCACGGTTCATGATCACGTCCAAATGACCTTGACCAGTTAACTCATTGCTATTCGGCGCGACTGATGTATGGGTTTGCGTGATGCCCAACCCACCCTCTAAACTGCCTTGCAAATGGTTCGGGGTTGGGATTTCATCGGCAAAACCGACTCGAGCATCTTGAGTAGTAAAGCGCACTACCTTGGGCTCAGCACAATCCACTGGATTACACGAGTTCAACACCATCTCATATGATGTGCCAGGCTTAAGGTCACCGATAAAAAAGCCCGCAGAAACCGAATCATAGCGGCGAACATCCTTCGCATCACTCAAATTGGTTAAGGTGAGCTGAGTCTTATCGGCTTCATTTTGCCCAAGCCAGTCAAATGACACACCGACATCAGACAGGCTCGAGACGGTTAACGAGGTAATCTCTGGCTTCACTAACGCACCACAATCAGAGGTTTCTGTACGATAGATGACATCACGTTGCCAAATGTAGCTACCATCGGCGCGCTTAGACCCGTGTGCCGCAGGAATGTATTCGACAAAGCAGCCTTGCTCGTCCGATTCGTAAACACCAAATTCGTGGCTCATCAGATAAAAACCGCCGTCATACACCATGAATTCCCAACTCTGATCGACAAAGTCGATCAGAGTTGGGAATTCATGGTGTATCATCGCCACTTTGATAAGGTATAAAGGGGAATTGCAGATCATTTTTGTAACTAAGCCGATAATCGAAGCCTTTGTAGTGGATCCAACGCTCACCGTTGCGTTCAAACACCCCTTCTCCACGTTCAGCGGTCGCTTTAATCGATTCTAACCGCTCGACGGTTTTTTCCCCGATCTGGATCAAGGTGAGCTCATTTTGCGCCCAAACGGGTGCGCTTCCCAGTAGCCCTGCTACCAGAAGCGTTAATGGTTTCTTATTCATCATTGGATTGCTCATTTTAGTTTATAGTGACGTGCCTGAATTTCAGCAGCAGCAACCCGCGAAATCTGCGCTGGTTAAGCAATAATCGATTCCGGATATAGACAACTGGGTTACCGATTCATTATTAGTTACCTAATTTCATTTCGATAGAATCACTATGTCCGTAACGAGATAAGGGTTCCAACCCAATGAAGTTGACGTCTTGAAAGTGAGAATTCACGCGAAAAAGTGTGCAACAAAAATGCATACAAACAATAAATAATTTTATTAAAATCAATCAGAAACAATGATACTTAAGAATATAACACGCACACCGAAAGAGAATGATTACGATTGTTCATGAGCATTGAGAGGATTAAGCGATCAACTTTTTTGGCAATTTTATCGCACAGATATTGACTAAACGGCAGCGTGTCAGTCGCGGTAAGAAAAGAGATTGTATATATGCAGACTGCGTAGGTTTTTATGAACACCTTTTTGCACAGCCTTCTGAACGTGAGATCTCCTGCATAAATAATGAAACATCACATACATAACAAATTAAAATGCGATATAGGTTTAATTTATTGACTGAGCAAATGGTTATCTTAGTTGCGATTTAACTATCCAATGAGAAAATTATGACAACGAAAATTTCATACCTTACCCTACTGGCACTGCTTTGCTCTCCCCTTACCAGTGCGCAGACAGAAAATAGTAACGCTGAGCAACCATCAAGCCATGTGACATGTCGCGCTCACAACCTGACTCTGAATTTAACCACCGATCAATATGCTTCTGAAACAAGTTGGGAAATAAAAAACAGCCTCTCACAGGTTATTTATGCGGGTAATAATTACTCAGACTCCACATCTTATAGCCAAGAAATATGCTTATCGGATGGTGAATATCAATTCACCATCCATGACAGTTATGGTGATGGTATTTGCTGTGGCTCTGGCAATGGTCTTTATTCCTTAGCCAAAGGCTCGGAAATACTGGCTTCTGGTGGAGAATTTCAATACAACCAATCAAACAGCTTATTACTTGGTGAATCAACACCTCCCGCTAACCATGACTATTATCAAGCCGCGATAGGAAAAACAGGTTTTGAACTAAAAACGGCCTTATACAATATCATAAAGAATCATAAT
>NZ_CAWPDB010000136.1:0-27411 GCF_963886625.1 Vibrio sp. V23_P3S9T160 | reverse complement strand
TTTAGGGGTTGATAATTAAATGAGAATCATTATTATTAACCATGTCTTAGGGAATGGCGAAGTTCACAAGGACGTCGAGTTTACGATTAACGAATTGCTAGGTGTTAAAAGTAACAAGACAAATTGGCGACGAACTTGCGCAAGTTCTTTTTGACACGACATTGCTCACATTGCTTCCAGTGTAATTTATAGCTTTATCGTAAGGCTGAATGAATCACTTCACTTAGTTTTACCTGTTTTTGCTAGGCGACATCCTCGGGTGTCGCTTTTTTTATCGCTCATTTTCAAGAGGATGCTTTTGTTGTGAATAAAAGGCCATCGATAGTCTTTTCCACAATCAATGATCGTAAAAAGATCATGATAGGAATGTTCGATCTTTGTTTTATTCATTTATAAACAATGAGTTAACACCATTGTTTTCCTCGTTAATCACTGTTTAATAACCAGTGGATAAAAACTATGAACAGAGTTATCCACAGAATGTCATTTGCGGTGGTGGACAAATCAGCAAAATGTTTCGTTGTTCAAGGTGCATTGGCGTGGAATCCTCAAGACAGTCATGGCATCCTTAGTCATTACATTTCGTACTCGCTTTGGATTGCAAAAGACTATGGCTCGCATACCTGACAACCCGTTCATTCTGATTGATGGCTCTTCTTACCTTTACCGTGCATTTCATGCCTACCCAGGCACCATGAGTAATGGCGAAATTCCAACTAATGCTGTCTATGGCGTGGTCAATATGCTCCGTAGCATGATGCGCCAGTTTTCCGCTGAGCGTATGGTGGTTATTTTTGACGCGAAAGGAAAAACCTTCCGCGATGATATGTACCCACAATACAAAGCTAACCGTCCACCAATGCCTGATGATCTACGTTGTCAGATTGAGCCGTTGCACAATGTTATCCGTGCGATGGGGCTACCGCTGATATCGATTGAAGGTGTCGAAGCCGATGACGTGATTGGTACGTTAGCCTCTCAAGCATCACAAGCCGGCATGCCAGTGCTGATCAGCACTGGTGATAAAGACATGGCACAGCTAGTGGACGAGAATGTCACCTTGATCAATACCATGACGAATGTGGTACTTGACCGTGAAGGGGTGATTGAAAAATTCGGTATCCCTCCTGAGCTTATCATCGATTATCTGGCCTTGATGGGCGATAAAGTCGATAACATTCCTGGTGTACCGGGTGTCGGTGAGAAAACAGCGATTGCGTTACTACAAGGCATTGGCAGCCTAGAGCAAATTTACGATAACCTCGATAAAATTGCGCAATTGGGTTTTCGCGGCTCTAAAACCATGGCGCAAAAACTGGCGGATAACCGTGAAAACGCTTTTCTCTCTTACCAATTAGCCACCATCAAGCTGGATGTCGCTTTGGAAGAGAAACCAGAAACCTTGTGCAAAACCCAGCCCAATATTGATGAGTTGATTAAACTTTATGGTCAGCTCACGTTTAAATCTTGGTTAACAGAATTGCTGGATGGTGGTAATGGGGTGATTGACGCTGATGAAAAAGTGGGTGCGGTAAACACTTCTTCTTCACAAGCAAGGGAGATGGATACAACCGCCGCCACGATTGATCGCAGCCAATATCAAACCATTTTAGATGAAGAGACATTTAATACTTGGTTAGAAAAACTGAAAGCGGCAGAAGTGTTTGCGTTTGATACGGAAACCGACAGCCTCGATTATATGGTAGCGAATTTAGTTGGCCTCTCTTTTGCGACCGAAGAGGGCGTTGCAGCGTATATACCTGTTGCGCATGACTATCTTGATGCACCAAAGCAACTGGACCGTGATTGGGTACTCGCCCAACTTAAACCCATTTTAGAAGATGAAAGCCAAGCCAAAGTGGGGCAGAACCTAAAATACGATGCCAGCATTGTTGCGCGTTACGGTATCAATATGAAAGGCATCAAGCACGATACGATGCTCGCATCTTATGTGTACAACAGCGTCGGTGGCAAACATGATATGGACAGTTTGGCGCTACGATTCTTGCAACACAGCTGTATTTCATTTGAACAGGTGGCGGGCAAAGGTAAAAACCAGCTGACCTTCAACCAAATCGAACTTGAGCAAGCGGCACCGTACGCTGCGGAAGATGCTGATGTGACTTTGCGGCTTCATCACCGTTTGATGAGTCATATTGAGCAAGATGAG
The DNA here is from genome assembly GCF_963886625.1 of Vibrio sp. V23_P3S9T160. NCBI lineage: Bacteria > Pseudomonadati > Pseudomonadota > Gammaproteobacteria > Vibrionales > Vibrionaceae > Vibrio > Vibrio sp. V23_P3S9T160. Next base: position 25,241 of record NZ_CAWPDB010000136.1, on the reverse strand, counting down.
AAGCTCAATCGCATCTACCAACAGATAGAAGTACCTCTTGTTCCCGTGTTGTCACGTATGGAACGCACAGGCGTGATGATCGATGATATGTTGCTTGGCGCGCAATCGCATGAAATCGCTGCTCGTTTAGAGCAACTAGAACAACAAGCGTTTGATATCGCGGGTCAACCTTTCAACCTAAGCTCACCAAAACAGCTGCAAACCATTTTGTTTGAACAGATGGGGCTACCGGTGATTAAGAAAACGCCAACAGGTACACCTTCCACCAATGAAGAAGTACTGCAAGAGTTGGCACTCGACGGTTACCCTCTGCCTAAAGTGATCATTGAACATCGTGGTTTAGCTAAGTTGAAATCGACCTACACCGACAAACTGCCTAAAATGATCAACCCAATCACAGGGCGAGTGCATACCTCGTATCACCAAGCTGTAACCGCCACTGGTCGTTTGTCTTCAACCGATCCAAATTTGCAAAACATTCCGATCCGTAACGAAGAAGGACGCCGGATCCGTCAAGCCTTTATCGCTCCTCATGGCTGGAAAATTCTGGCCATCGATTACTCGCAAATTGAGCTGCGGATTATGGCGCATTTGTCCGGCGATAAAGCGCTGCTTGAAGCATTCCAGCAAGGGAAAGATATCCATGCAGCGACCGCGGCTGAAATTCTTGGAGTGAGTATTGAGCAAGTCAGCAGTGAGCAGCGTCGCCGTGCGAAAGCGGTTAACTTTGGTTTGATTTACGGGATGAGCGCCTTTGGTTTAGCTAAGCAGCTCGGCATTCCTCGTTATGAAGCCCAAGAATATATGGATAAATACTTTGAGCGTTATCCTGGCGTGATGCAATACATGGAAGATACACGCTCTACGGCTAGTGAACTTGGCTATGTTGAAACTTTATTTGGTCGCCGTTTGCATCTGCCTGAAATTAAATCGCGTAATGGGATGCGCCGCAAAGCCGCTGAACGTGCTGCGATCAATGCTCCAATGCAAGGTACGGCTGCGGATATCATCAAAAAAGCGATGCTATTAGTCGATGCTTGGATTGAGGAGCATGGACAGGGACGCGTTAAACTCTTGATGCAAGTGCACGATGAACTGGTGTTTGAGGTGCAAGAGACGGCTTTAGCCGAAATTGAAATTAAAGTACAACAATTGATGGAATCAGCGGCAACGCTAGCGGTGCCATTGGTCGCGGATACTGGTCATGGAGACAACTGGGATCAGGCGCATTAGTTGTTTTTTGAGCAGAATTAGCTAATTTATATGAGCCGACGCACAAATGTCGGCTTTTTTATGGCCTAGAAACAAGTGTTCTTGATTTTAAACTTTGTGTTGTTTAATAAAATTTTCATGAAAAAAAACTACAAAAATAGTTTTCATTTCTGACCATTTGTTATACATTAACTCTCGTAGGGTACAGAGGTAAGATGTTCTATCTTTCAGACCTTTTGTTTCACGTTATTGGATTAGGCTGATTCAGCCGCCCCAGTCAGTATTTGACTGGGGCGTTTTTTATTGGGCCAAAGAAAATATTCATCACTGTTTTTACGAGAATTTAGGTGATAAAAACACACTATTCTATTGCTGAGTAGTTACTTTATTTCTTTTATAAACACCCAATTCTGTAACTGGCTAACAGTCACACTTTGATTATTTCTAATGAGAAATCAAGTTCGCCTAAAACACAAAGAATATGTTTAAATATCATTATTATTCATTATGTTATGTTGATTTTATTGGGGTGAGCCAGAGGAGTGTTCGGTAAGTGAGTGAATTGATGACTCTTTGACCTATTGAAAAGTGGGAGGGATTAAGGAATGCTTAGCAAAACAATAATAAATTACCTCCTACTTCTCTCCCGTTGCCCCACCAGGATGGTGGGGATTTTTCTTTTTACCATTCGCATTTGGATTTAAAGCCTATAAAAAAGCCCCACGATTAGGTAGGGCTCTGTTGGAGTCACGATTTTTAGTGTTCTACAGAATTAGTGTTGTGCAGAATGGTCTGGATTCTCTTCTATCTCTTCTAAGTGAGTTGAATCACACTCATCCATCTCTTCCACTGTTTCTTGCTCAGCTAAATGTGCGAGTGCGGGTGCAAACCACGTATCCAATTTATTACGCAGCACATCGACGCCTAAGCCTTTCAATGATGAAAAAGCATCGACAGTGACATCGCCGCCAAAAGAGCGTGCCTCTTCACGAATTTTTAACACTTGAGCTTTACGTGCGCCACTTTTTAGCTTGTCCGCTTTAGTCAGTAGTACTAGTACTGGGATGTAGCAATCGACAGCCCAAGAAATCAATTGTTGGTCGAGATCTTTCATCGGATGGCGAATGTCCATTAGCACAACCAGCCCTTTTAAGCTCTTACGCTTTTGTAGGTATTCACCTAATGATTTTTGCCATTTTTTCTTTAGTTCCAAAGGAACTTGAGCAAAACCATAGCCCGGTAAATCCACAATATGACAACCTTCAGTGACTTTAAATAGGTTGATCAGTTGGGTTCGACCCGGAGTTTTACTGGTTTTAGCCAAGCTCTTCTGATTCGTTAAGCGATTCAACGAACTCGACTTACCTGCATTGGAGCGTCCTGCAAACGCAATTTCGATCCCTTCATCATCAGGTAGATGACGAATGTCAGGCGCACTGGTAATGAAATGCGTGTTTTGATAATGAATTTTTACGCTCACTGTTAACTCCATCTCGACTTTGTGTAGTCGATTGATTACTTTTTTGTGAAATTGTGTAAAATAACCGTGCTCGGCATAAGGTCGCCTATTGTACCATGAGTCGCCACTGAGAGTGAGTAGCAACTGCAAAGTGGTACTGGAAGCTTGATAATTATAAATGGAATGTCATGAAGAAATTAGCGCTAATCTTGAGTCTTTTAGCCAGCTGCTCAGTGTGGGCCCAAGGCAGCATTGAAGCTGGTAAAGCAAAATCCCAAACGTGTGTTGCCTGTCACAGTGCTGATGGCAATAGTCTACTTACAATCTATCCTAAAATTGCTGGTCAGCATGAGAAATACATAGAGAAGCAATTGCATGATCTCAAGCTGGGAATGACAAGCGGTGGCAAACAAGGTCGTTACGATCCCGTAATGAGTGCCATGGCGATGCCTCTTAGCGACGAAGATATAGCTGATCTTGCAGCGTATTTTGCATCACAAACTATTTCAGCGAACTCAACGCCTGAAGACGTTGCAGTGAAAGGAAAAGCACTTTATAGCGCAGGTGATGCAGAGCGTGGTTTAACCGCTTGTATTGCGTGTCATGGTCCACGTGGTAATGGTACTGAGCTTTCAGGTTTCCCTAAAATTTCTGGTCAGCATGCTGACTACATCAAAGCTCAACTGCAAAAATTCCGCGATGACGCTCGTAATAATGATATGAATGCCATGATGCGTGATGTCGCGAAAAAGCTCAGCGACACTGACATCGAAATACTTTCTAAATACGTTGGCGGCCTTCACTAAACCCTACACCGTTCGAGCACTGTTGTTTGAAAACGCCTTAGCACTGAGCTAGGGCGTTTTCTTTTTTGCCGAAGAAAACGTAATTTTTTGCTCAATGATCGGCTTACCTATCGCTTTTTTTATCTTTTTTTGCCTAGCTGGTGAAAAAATACGCGCTGACTCTCCACTCTAATGCCACTTTCTGGTATGTTGCGCATCCCTGTTTGAGGATGTTACATGCACATTTGCCCATTATGTTTTAGTGAACAAATAGTTCCTTATTTTGCCGATAAAGTTCGCTCTTATCTGCAGTGCCAACACTGTGCACTTGTGTTTGTTAGCCCTGAACATCGTCTTGACGAAAAAGCGGAAAAAGCATTTTATGATTTGCATGAAAATAACCCGCAGGATAGGGGTTATCGCCAGTTTTTGTCACGCGTTTGTGCGCCGATGTTGGAGAGGCTTTCTCCGGCATCTAACGGGTTAGATTTTGGTTGTGGGCCGGGGCCAACCTTATCCATTATGTTGGAAGAGGCTGGGCACACAATGTCGTTATACGATATCTTTTTTCATCCAGATGAAAAGGTGTTGCAGGCGACCTATGATTTTATGACTGCCACTGAAGTGATTGAGCATTTACATAAGCCGCACCAAGTTTGGCAGCAATGGTTAAATTTAGTTAAGCCAGGAGGCTGGATTGGGTTAATGACCAAACTAGTCAAAGACGTGGAGGCGTTTGCTGGGTGGCACTACAAAAATGATCTCACACATGTGATCTTTTTTAGTCGTGAAACCTTCCAGTACTTGGCCAAGCGGGATGAGCTTGAACTTGAATTTATTGGTAATGATGTAATTTTACTGAGGAAACCCCAGTAATGAGCCGTAGTAAAAAATCGAGAAAGCCGGGTTCAGCCGGTGAAGGCGACGTGATTGTCACGCGTAATCGCAGTGAGGCAGATGTTGAAGGCCGTTTGCGTAAGCGAGTTAAAAAACAGAAAGGTCTGAAAGCGGGTAGCCGCCATTCCGATGGTTCAGATCAGCAGCAGCGAGAAGCCGCTAAAGCGCGCGATCCACGTTTAGGCAGCAAGAAAAAAATTCCTCTGGTGGTTGAGCCAGCGAAGAAAATGACCAAGCAAGAGCGTCGTTTGTCGGCTGAGCAAGAGCTCGAAATGCTGGAAAATGATGCGCAATTGAACGTGTTGCTCGATCGTATTGATAATGGCGAAAACCTAGGTGCCGGCTTACAAAAATACGTTGATGAGAAACTCGATCGTATTGAAGCACTGATGAAGCAACTTGGTCTGTATGCTGAAGAGCAAGAAGATGTTTTCGAGCCAATCGTGACTGGCGGTAGTGCCAAAAAATCACGTTCAGATGATGATTTATTATCAGATTTTGAAGGCTTCGACCTAAATGATTTAAAAGGATAGAAAGTGCCATGAATGTAACCTTGTTAGCCATTGCTGGTGGAATCATTATTCTCGGCTTAGCGTCTTACGCTGGTTACCTTCTGCTGCAACTGAAAAAGCAAAAGGATTTGCAGCTTCAACATCAAACATTGGCCATTGAAAAACGCAATGCAAATATTTTTGATAGCGTAAATACGCTTTGCATGGCTGGGATTCAAGGCCAATGTGATCTCTCCGAGATCAGCATCCGTGTCTACTGCATTATGGATTATGTTCAAGGCGAACAGAGAATCGACTTTGATAGTTCGTATCCCGCTATTTCCGAACTGTATTATATAGTGAAGGATATGCCGCGTGGCGAAGAGCGCAGCCAACTCGCTAAACAAGAGCGAATGAAGCATAACTTAGTGCGCCAAAAGGCGGAGGCCCGTTTAATGGATGCGATTGTTGAAGAGTTAAAAGTTCTGCAAAAACGCATTGCCCCTTTGAATAGTCAAATTCCGATTCAAATGATGTAATGGCTCGACTGCCTCTTTCGAGTGAGTGATCGCGTTAGCAGTTTAGAACATTTATACACAAATTTCGTTTTGTCACCCGACGTCCATCATTGTCATGTGGCAAAATAGCCCGTCAAAGTTTCGAACGGAAAGCACAGCATGTCTTCGCAAGTCGTACCCAGCCAACAGATCGTATGGGATCAAGCTGTTTTAGATAAGTATAACTATTCAGGCCCGCGTTATACCTCTTATCCTACAGCACTTGAATTCCATGAAGCATTTACTATTGCCGATTATGATATGGCGTGTGCCCAATACCCTGACAGGCCACTTTCGCTTTATATTCATATCCCGTTTTGTCACAAACTTTGTTACTACTGTGGTTGTAATAAGGTGATTACCCGTCATTCGCATAAAGCCGACGACTATTTGGATGTGCTCGAACATGAGATTCGCCAACGAGCCTCTTTGCTGCATGGCCGTAGAGTCACACAACTGCATTTCGGTGGCGGCACACCAACCTTTTTAACTCAATTGCAAATTAGCCGTTTAATGGCCATTTTGCGTGGTGAGTTCCGCTTTGAAAATGACGCAGAAATCAGTATTGAAGTTGATCCGCGTGAAATTGAGTTAGAGATGCTTGATCACCTGCGCAGCGAAGGATTTAACCGCCTGAGCATCGGCGTACAAGATTTCAACAAAGAAGTGCAAAAGCTGGTGAACCGCGAGCAAGATGAAACCTTTATTTTTGCTATGGCGGAACGAGCTAAACAACTGGGTTTTCGCTCAACCAACCTTGATCTCATATACGGCTTGCCTAAGCAGACTAAAGGCTCTTTTGCTAAAACATTAGCGCAAGTGTTGGAGATGAAGCCGGGTCGATTGTCGGTATTTAACTACGCGCACATGCCGCAGCTGTTTGCTGCGCAGCGTAAGATTAAAGATGAAGATCTACCTACGGCGGAAGAAAAACTGGCCATATTACAAGACACGATCGCGACCTTAACGGGTGCTGGTTATCAGTTCATTGGCATGGACCATTTTGCTCTACCCAATGATGAGTTGGCCGTTGCGCAGCGTGAAGGTGTTTTACATCGCAACTTTCAAGGTTATACCACGCAAGGTAACTGCGACTTAGTTGGCTTTGGTGTCTCAGCCATTTCAATGATTGGGGATGCGTATGCGCAGAACCAAAAAGAGCTGAAAAAATACTATGAGCAAGTCAATGAGTTACGTCATGCACTCTGGAAAGGGGTGGCACTGGATAGTGATGACTTACTTCGTCGCGAAGTGATCAAGCAGCTTATCTGCAATTTCAAATTGGATAAAAGCCAAATTGAAGCACAGTTTAACGTGACGTTTAATCACTACTTCAAGCAAGATCTTGAGTTACTACAAACTTTTATTGATGATGAGTTAGTGGAAGTCGATGAAAAAGAGATCCGCATTACTTTGCGCGGGCGGTTGTTGATCCGCAACATCTGCATGTGCTTTGATAAATACTTGCGTGTTCGTGCTCGTCAGCAACAATTTTCGCGGGTAATTTAACGCCCTTACCATGAATCAAAAAGCCACTGCTCGCCAGTGGCTTTTTCTTTGAAAAGAGGGATGAGTTATGGCGTCAGGTATTTATTCGCTGCAACATCCCACAATGCTTTGATTAATGGGTTATCAAGCTGTGAGCGTTTGCAGCACACACCGAGCTGAAATGGTTTTACGGGGGCTAATTTAAGGCGCTGGATCTTATCTCTCACCGGGCTATTGTTGATCACTACATCCGGCGCAATGCCGATACCACAACCGAGCGCGACCATGCTGACAATCGCTTCATGCCCTGAGCTCTGCGCGTAAATATTGGGTTTGATCTTCATTTTTTTAAACCAGGCATTGGCTCTATCTCTTGCCGTTCCCGCTTCAGGAACAATAAAAGGGACAACTGACCAATCGGGAGTGTCATTTTGCAATTGTTCGATAAAGCTACTGATCCCGAGCGGCGCGATCACCGATAAGGGTATTTCACCAATCGTTTCAAATTCAACGCGAGCTGGTAGCTGTTCGGGCATGGCTGAAATGGCAATATCCGCTTCATCATTCAAAATCTTATCAATCGCTTGAGCAGGATCGCCAGTCAAGAGTTTGAACTCAATATACGGATGGCGAACTCGAAAATCGGACAGTAACTGAGGCAGGTGGCTGTAGCTGGCGGTGACTGAGCAAAACAAGCGAATTTCCCCTTGTAATACGCTGTTTTGGTTTTTCATTTGTACGTTATATTGCTGCCACTCTGTAATGATTTTGAGTGCAACAGGAACCAGTTTACTGCCTGCTGGCGTTAGCTCAACGCTACGATTATCACGCACAAATAAGCTTTGGCTAGTTTCTTCTTCCAGCTTCTGGATCTGCCGGCTGAGCGCGGATGGGCTGATGTGCATCGCGGCGGCAGTCTTACTGAAGTTTTTACTCTCACACAGATGGATAAACATCTGCAGGTTTTTAATGTTCATAAGTTAATCACATCACGTTGCATAAATTGCAATAACTAATTGTGAATATATCACTTTAAGCAACTTGATGTCTGCTTTAGTATCAGTTTATTCGGTTCTAGAAACCGACCTGATGGAAAGAATCTTTAAAGGAGAGCGCTAACATGGCTAACTATTTCAATACCCTAAATCTACGCCAACAACTTGACCAACTTGGTCGTTGCCGCTTTATGGATCGCTCTGAGTTTGAAAGCGAAGCCGAGTACCTCAAAGGTAAAAAAGTAGTGATTGTCGGTTGTGGTGCACAAGGTTTAAACCAAGGTCTGAATTTACGAGACTCTGGCCTTGATGTCTCTTATGCATTGCGTCAAGCGGCGATCGACGAACAGCGTCAGTCCTATAAAAATGCTAAAGAGAACGGTTTTGAAGTGGGTAGCTATGAAACGCTCATTCCTCAAGCAGACTTGGTCATTAACCTAACGCCAGATAAACAGCACAGCAATGTTGTCGAAACCATCATGCCGCTGATGAAAAAAGGTGCAGCATTGGGGTATTCTCACGGCTTCAACGTGGTTGAAGAAGGGATGCAGATCCGTAAAGACATCACGGTTGTGATGGTGGCGCCTAAGTGCCCGGGAACCGAAGTGCGTGAAGAGTATAAGCGTGGTTTCGGCGTGCCGACTTTGCTTGCTGTTCACCCAGAAAATGACCCTCAAGGTGAAGGTTGGGATATCGCAAAAGCTTGGGCGGCCGGAACGGGCGGTCATCGTGCTGGCTGTTTGGAATCCTCTTTCGTTGCCGAAGTAAAATCGGACCTTATGGGCGAGCAAACCATCTTGTGTGGCATGCTACAAGCGGGTTCGATTGTGTGCTATGAGAAGATGGTAGCAGAAGGTATTGACCCAGGTTACGCAGGTAAACTGCTGCAATACGGTTGGGAAACGGTAACCGAAGCGCTGAAATTTGGTGGCATCACTCACATGATGGATCGCCTATCAAACCCAGCAAAAATCAAAGCGTTTGAGCTATCTGAAGAGCTTAAAGACTTGATGCGCCCACTGTACAACAAACATATGGATGACATTATTTCTGGTCATTTCTCTAGCACTATGATGGCTGACTGGGCCAACGATGATGCTGATTTGCTGGGCTGGCGTGCTGAAACCGGTGAAACTGCGTTTGAAAACTACCCACAGTCTGATGTACAGATCACTGAGCAAGAGTACTTCGACAAAGGTATTTTGATGATTGCCATGGTTCGTGCTGGGGTTGAGCTGGCATTTGAAGCTATGACGGCTTCCGGTATTGTTGAAGAGTCAGCTTACTATGAATCCCTGCATGAGCTGCCACTGATTGCCAACACAGTAGCACGTAAGCGTTTGTATGAAATGAACGTGGTTATTTCTGATACGGCAGAGTATGGTAATTACCTGTTTGCCAATGTCGCAACACCGTTACTGCGCGAAAAGTTCATGCCAAAAGTATCTACTGATGTGATTGGTAAAGGCCTTGGTGAAAGCTCGAATTTCGTTGATAACGCGACCTTGATTGAAGTGAACGAAATTCTTCGCAACCATCCGGTTGAGTACATCGGTGAAGAGTTGCGCGGTTACATGACAGATATGAAACGCATTGCTGTCGGTGGCTAAAGGCTAATTCACCTTCCGGTGGTTAAGAAGGAGCCGAGAGTTCGCCCCTTTTCAATGACGAGAATGATGATGTAAAGCTCCAGACTGACTGGAGAGAATAAATACAAAAGCAAACACAATATAAAACAAAAGGCTTGGTCGCCGTTGACCAAGCCTTTTTTATTGGGAAATTTATATCTCAACCGGGCAATATTATTTGGCGGTGATTTTCGCTTCTAGCTCGGCCAATTTTTGCTCCATTTCAGTGAGCTTTTGGCGAGTACGCATCAATACTTGAGTCTGTACATCAAATTCTTCACGGCTTACCACGTCCAATTTATTTAATTGGCCTTGGATCACTTGGCGGATTTTTTGATCAACGTCGGCACCCAAATCTTTTACGGGTTGAGGCATTGAATCGTGAATTTGTTTGGCAATTTGCTCAAGTTTTTTAGGGTCAAACATAGCGGCTTACACTCCTGTCAGTTTGTCTCCATTCTAAGCAATTGAGCTGAGAATGTCGTTATTCAAGGTAAGAAAAAGGCCACTGAGGTGGCCTTTTTTGAAGCAGTCTTAATTATATTGTGTTATTTATTTTCAGCGAGTCGGCGTTGTGCTGCTTTGGCCTCGTCAACTCTGGCTAGCTTTTCGAGGTCTTTATCCTCAACAAACACAGGCAGTGGCTTATGTTTTTCGGCTAGATAGCTGTAAATCACAGGCAGTACGAATAGCGTAAATAGTGTACCAATCGCAAGACCTGCCACAATCACAATACCAATACTAAAGCGCTGAGCTGCACCTGCACCCGTTGCGTACATCAACGGGATCAAACCTGCAATCATCGCTGCTGTCGTCATTAGAATTGGGCGAAGACGCACTTTGGCTGCCTCCATCACCGCTTCGATGCGAGACTTGTTATGGTGTAGCTGCTCTTCTTTCGCCACTTCACAAATAAGAATACCGTGCTTGGTGATAAGACCAACCAGTGTAATCAACCCTACTTGCGAGTAGATGTTCATGGTTGCTGCGCCCCAAGCCAGTGCAATTAATGCTCCGCAAATGGCGAGAGGAACAGATACCATGATAACCAATGGATCTTTTAACGACTCAAATTGAATCGCCAGTACCAAGAAGATGATGGCGAGTGCCAAACCAAAGGTTGCGTAGAGTGCGCTTCCCTCAGTCACGTATTGACGTGCTTCACCCATATAATCGTGGTTGTAGCCTGCGGGCAGTTTAGTCGCGGCAACATCCTCAAACCACGTAATCGCATCACCCATCGCAACTCCTGGGCCCGGTACACTTCCGACGGTTGCCGAGTTTAGCTGGTTAAAGTGCGGCAGTGAGCGCGGCTCTGCAATCACATCAATGGTAATTAGGCTCCCTAATGGGATCATTTTTCCGTCAACGGCACGCACAAAGTAGTGATTCATCGATTCAGGGTTGAGGCGATATTTACGTTCAACCTGCGGGATCACTTCATAAGAGCGGCCATTGAGATCGATGCGGTTGACATAGCCATCCGCCATCATAGTCCCTAATGTCGTGCCAATATCCTTCATCGTGATGCCATAAACCCCAGCTTTATCTTTGTCGATATTAATTTTCATCGTCGCAGAATCGTAATTGAGGTCTAAATCGGAGTACACAAACATCGGGCTTGCTTTCACTTCTGTTAGCACTTCAGTGGCAATAGCAAACAAACTTTCAAAGCTATTGGGTGTAGTGATGACAAATTGAATTGGCAATCCAGAGCCTGCGCCGGGAAGTTCAGGCATTTGGAAGGCCGTCACGGCCATGCCTGGAATATCTTGCACTAAGGTGCCGACTCGAGTGGCAACCTCAGCTTGGCTTGCCTGGCGTTCACTCCAAGGCACCATCGAGGCAATACCAAACGCTTGGTTGGAGCTTGGAACACCGGTAAAGACTTGAGCAAACTGGACTTCTGGCTGTTCAGACAGAATCGTATTCACGTCATTCATGGTGTTTTGTAAATAGTCCAAGTTCGCATTCGAAGAACCCGTACCAATTAACATGACCACGCCTTTATCTTCAGAAGGGGCAAGTTCACTTGGAATGAATTTGAACAGCATAGGCAGACTGGCAAACACGATCACCGCAAAGGCAATCACGACAGGACGGCGCTGCATTACTTTCTCGAGTAATTTCACGTAGCGGTTACTCATTGAATCAAGTAATCCATGCACTTTTTGTTCAAACTTGTTGGGCTCTTCGTGCGCTTTAAGCATTTTAGAACACATCATGGGTGAAAGTGTCAGTGCAACAATACCTGAAACAAATACAGCACCAGCCAGCGTGAGTGCAAACTCTTTAAAGAGTGAGCCTGTTATGCCACCCATCATCGCTATCGGTGCATATACGGCACCCAGTGTCAGCGTCATCGCAATTACCGGAACGGCGATTTCACGAGTACCAATAATCGCGGCACGAAATGGTGATTCACCCAGCTTAATGTGGCGGTCAACGTTTTCTAGTACAACGATTGCATCATCCACCACAAGGCCGATAGCCAATACCATCGCTAGCAGTGTCATCAAGTTCCATGAGAAGCCCATTCCCTGCATTACCATAGCAACACCAACTAAGGATAGTGGAATGGTAACAATCGGGATGATAACGGCACGTAAAGAGCCTAGGAATAGAGTAATGACGACAAGTACGATCAAGGCGGCTTCAGCGATGGTTTTTATGACCTCGTGGATCGATTCATTGATCGCCACCGTGGAGTCATACATCACGTTCATTTCGATGTTACTTGGTAGATTACGCTTTAACTGCGGTAACAGATCCAGCACATCTTGAGCAATGTTGATTGGGTTTGCGCTAGGTGCTGCGTTGATGGCTGCTACAACCGCTTCTCGGCCGTTTGCACTTGCGCGGTAAACATCATGGCTTTTTTCTAGCGTGACGTTTGCAATATCACCTAGGCGAATAACATTGCCGTCGCCCGTTTTAACCACCAGGTTTTTCAGCTCATCGACATTTGACACTTGCGTATCGGCACTACCGTTATACAGCACGAATTCGCCAGTGGCTTGTCCTGTTGCTGATTGATAGTTGTTGGCATTCAGCACGTTCATCACATCGCCCGCAGTGAGCTGTAGTCCTGCCATTTTTGCTGGATCAAGCCAAATACGAAGGGCGTATTTCATGCCACCATACAAGTCAATCTTAGAGACGCCGTTGACGGTGAATATTTGAGGGTTAAATACACGCTCAAGATAGTCAGTAATTTGGCTTGAACTAAGTTCATCACTAGTGAAACCAATATACAGCACCGCGGTGGTTGAGCCGGTAGACATAGTTACCGTCGGATCTTCGGCCTCTTTAGGAAGCTGTGAGCGTACCGAGTTCGTTTTTGCTAACACATCTGAAAGTGCAGCGTTGGGATCGGTATTGAGCTTCATCGTTACGGTAATCGTTGATTTACCCAATACCGAAGAAGAAGTCATATAATCAATGTTGTCGGCTTGTGCGACTGCTTGTTCCAAAGGTTGAGTGATAAAACCTTGGATTAAGTCGGCACTTGCACCGTAATAGCCTGTACTCACTGTAACAACGGTATTCGTCATTTCAGGGTATTCACGAACCTGCATTTTGAAAATAGCTTGAAAACCAAGCAGAGCTATCAAAAAGCTGATCGATACCGCGAGCACTGGACGTTTTATAAAAACATCAGTAAAACGCATGATTCCTCCAATTACAGCATCGGTGTTTCAGCAGGTGGTGTAGTCGCATTACTTTCGACTACCCGAACTTTCGAATGGTTACTTAAGCGCACTTGACCTGAAGTGACCACGATGTCTCCATCTTGTACACCCTCTAAAATATGCGCCACAGCACCTTTGCGTTCACCTACTTTTACAACGCGCTGCTCTACTCGTTTAACGCCATCTTCTTCTTTCAACACGTAAACATTATCACCATACAGGGTGAAGGTAATGGCGGTTTGAGGAAGCGTGACTTGGTTTTCTAATTTCGGCAGGATGATGTTGGCACGAGCAAACATACCGCTGCGTAGTTTACCGTCACTATTTGGAATATCGGCTTGCACTTGGATTAAACCACTTTGAACGCTAACGGCAGGCTCAATCGCAGTAATGGAGCCTGTAAACGCTGCATTAGGATAAGCATCGATAAAAATATCCACTTGCTGGCCTAATGAAATACGTGAAATATCCGTTTGTGGAACGGTAAAGCGCAGACGCATTACACTGGTATCTTCCAAGCGAACAATATCGGTGCCTGGCTGTAGGTATTGGCCTAAATACACATTACGGATACCCACCACACCAGCAAAGGGAGCTTTGATTTCACGACGATCAATGGAAGCTTTTAAACTTTCAATATCTGCAGACAAAGAGTAGTAGTTTGCTTCGGCGTCATCATAAGCTTCTTTTGAAATCGACCCTTTAGCGAATAGACCTTTATAGCGTTCGTATTTCGCTTTTGCAGCAGGTAGGCGAGCTTGTGAGCTTTTTAAATTCGCTTTCTCAACCGCAGAATCAAGCAAAACTAAAGGTTGGTCTTCCTCAACTGGTGTTCCTGATTCAAATGAAATCTTATCGATCACGCCGCTGGTTTCAGATGTCAGTGTCACGCCTTGATTGGGTTCAATAAAACCAATCGCTTCAATCACTGGGATCCAATCAACAGGAGTTACATCAGTCACTGTCACTGGAAATTCAGGTTCAGGACGGTTGGCCATGAATTCGGCAATTTTTTGTTGTTTAAACAGATTAAAACCTATCACGCTACCAAACAGTAGGAAGGCGATAAGTAACATAAAGAATGTCCACTTTTTCATTCTAGTCAGAACTCCAAGTTAGTGTTGAGTAATTGCATCCCAACTGGCGTCAATCACGGCACTGAGTGCGCTGTCATCCAGTTGATAACATTCCATCGCTTTTTTACGGGCAAGGGCGACCGTTGTTTCGAAGCTTAAAGCAGACAAAATCTGGTTATCCAACGGCTTGAATAATCCCTGCTCTTTACCTTGATCAAATAGTAAATCCACTTTGGCAAACATTTTTCGCTCAAGTTCCTTAACATTGCAACTGATTGTTGTTGGCAATGATTCATATTGAACTCGGTTGCTGAGTGTTGCACTGCTTGATTGTGCTAATTCCCAGATATTAAGCCACATCATTTTAAAGCGTTCTTTCAAAGGCATCTCATCATCAATATTGGCTTGCACCGCGTCAGCAATGTGCTGACAAACGTGTAAGCGAACTGTCACGAGAAGATGATCTTTGTCATCAAAGTAACGGTAAATTGTTCCCGTTGCGACACCGGCTTCTTTGGCTAATTTGTGCATCGATAAGCCTTGAAATCCAGATTCAGCGATCAGCTTTTCAGCGGCCACCAATATCTGCTGGTACTTATCCACGTGAATACAGTTAGACATGCTGACATCCCACAGTGAATGAACGTTCATTCATTATAGACCAAACTATAGCCCCTTATGCAATACACTAGTGTAGTAAAATGACAAAAATCTTATGGTGAATGACGTAGTAATCAGTAAAGCGCGGCATTATCATAGACGGCCCAAATAAAAGTGATACGAGTACCTCATGAAGCTGAATCCAAGACAAGACGAAGCCGTCAAATATGTATCGGGCCCATGTCTAGTATTGGCGGGGGCTGGCTCGGGTAAAACGCGCGTAATTACCAACAAGATCGCTTACTTGGTTCAACAGTGTGATTATAAAGCGCGCAACATTGCTGCCGTTACATTTACTAACAAAGCCGCTCGAGAAATGAAGGCGCGGGTAGCACAAACGCTTGGAAAAGCTGAGTCAAAAGGGCTGCTCGTTTCCACATTTCATACTTTAGGCCTCAATATTATCCGTCGGGAATATAAATTTTTGGGCTTGAAAGCGGGGTTCTCTCTGTTTGACGACCAAGACCAGCTTGCGCTGCTCAAAGAGTTGACAGAGAAACAGCTCGAGGGCGATAAAGATCTGCTGCGCCAATTGCTCAGCACCATCTCCAACTGGAAGAACGACATGTTGACGCCAGAGCAAGCGAAAGGTTTTGCTCAAGGTGAACAACAACAGCTGTTCGCTTACTGCTTCGATCTTTATCAAAAGCAAATGAAAGCGTATAACGCGCTCGATTTTGATGATCTTATTTTAATGCCGGTGCTGTTATTGCAAAACAACGCCGAAGTTCGTCAGCGTTGGCAAAGCCGCATTCGCTACTTGCTGGTGGATGAATATCAAGATACCAATACTAGTCAATACGAGTTAGTGAAATTGTTGGTTGGAGAACGTGGCCGTTTAACCGTGGTGGGTGATGATGATCAATCCATCTATTCTTGGCGAGGGGCGAAACCGCAAAACCTCGTGTTGCTGGGGCAAGATTACCCAAATCTTAAACTGATTAAGCTTGAGCAGAACTACCGTTCAACCAGCCGTATTTTGAGAGCGGCCAATATTCTGATTGCCAACAACCCACACGTGTATGAGAAAACGCTTTTTTCTGAGATCCCTGAGGGTGAAAAACTCAAAGTTCTGCTGGCGAAAAATGAAGATCATGAAGCGGAGCGAGTCACTGGTGAACTGATTGCGCATAAATTTCTCAATCGCACCGAATATCGTGATTACGCGATATTGTACCGCGGTAATCATCAGTCACGCTTAATTGAAAAATCGCTGCTGCAAAACCGCGTGCCTTATAAGTTATCCGGTGGAACGTCATTTTTTGCCAGAGCCGAAATTAAAGACATCATGGCTTACCTCAAAGTGTTGGTGAACCCTGACGATGACAATGCTTTTTTACGCATTGTGAACACGCCAAAACGAGAAATTGGCCCAGTCACGTTGGAGAAATTGGGTAGTTACGCCAATATGCGTGGCAAAAGCTTGTTTTCGGCCAGTTTTGAACTTGGCTTAGAGCATCATTTGTCTGGAAGAGGGCTCGACAACTTGCGTCAGTTTACGCAATGGTTAGTGGCTATCTCAGATCAAGCTGAACGAGGCAATACCGTTGAAGCGGTGCGATCGTTAGTCCGAGATATTCATTATGAAGATTGGCTGTATGAAACCTCTTCCAGCCCCAAAGCGGCCGAAATGCGTATGAAAAACGTCTCTGATCTCTATTCTTGGATTGTGGCCGACCTTGAAGGTGACAACTATGACCAACAAGAAAAATCGCTCAAAGAAGTTGTACAGCGCTTAACCCTACGCGACATGATGGAGCGAAGTGAAGAAGAGGATGAGAGTGATGCCGTTCAGTTGATGACACTGCATGCATCGAAAGGCCTTGAATTTCCTTACGTTTATTTGATTGGCACTGAAGAGGGTATTCTTCCTCATCAAACCAGTATCGATGAGGACAACGTCGAAGAAGAACGTCGTTTGATGTATGTCGGGATAACTCGCGCGCAGCGAGAACTGACTTTCACTATGTGTAAAGAACGTCGTCAATACGGGGAACTGCTTAAACCCACACAAAGTCGCTTTTTGGATGAATTACCCTTTGACGATGTTGAGTGGGAACAGAGCAAAAAGCCAGTAAGTCAAGAAGAGCGAATGGCGAAAGGACAAAGTCATATTGCTAATTTGCGCGCTGCCATGTTTAAGAAATAGTACTTAAAAAATAATAAAAACAAAGGTTTGGAATTAAAGCCAAACCTTTGTTTTATAGGAATTAATGTATTAAAGACCTGCAATCATATGCTCAATGGCGGCAACGATTTCGTCGTCAGAGCAATCCATACAGGTTCCTTTAGCTGGCATGGCATTAAAGCCTTGCAGTGCATGATTTTTCAATACATCTTTACCTTGGGCGATACGTGGAGCCCACTCTTCGGCATTGCCAATTTTAGGTGCGCCACTGATGCCTGTAGAGTGGCAAGCGATACAGAATGTACCATAAACTTGCGCGCCATCACGAGGGCCTGTCGGCTCTGCCGCAACGGGTTCACTACCCGCTAAGTAAACATCACCTACAGGTTTAATGCGATCAGCAATGGCATCGTATTCAGCTTGGCTGGTTGCCAATGCAACACTAGAAAAGGTTAAAGCAGCGAATAACACGCTTATGATTCGTCGAGACATATCCATTAAACTCACTTTATATTCCAAAGGTAAGTTCATGCTTACCTATTTATACTTAGATTTAGAGTGTGGCTGATTTAAAAGCCATTCAAGCTGTTAAATCAATGTAAATATTGGGTGATTATATCCCGATAAGTTGTTGCAATAAACAACAAGTTGCGATCTTCAAGGGGTGAGTCACATCCTTATTATAGAGGTAATAATGGTTATCTGATGAAAAAGGCGTCAAACGATAAAAAAAGTTGAAAAAGTACTAGACGCCCTAGTGTGAACTCCGTATTATTCCACTCCGCCGATAGGGCATGCGCCCGTAGCTCAGCTGGATAGAGCGTTGGCCTCCGGAGCCAAAGGTCGAAGGTTCGAATCCTTTCGGGCGCGCCATCCGGATGCTTATGTAAATAAGTAGCAAATTGGCAAAACAGTGGTGGCTATAGCTCAGTTGGTAGAGCCCCGGATTGTGATTCCGGTTGTCGCGAGTTCAAGTCTCGTTAGCCACCCCATTATTTGGTAACTTCGGTTTCCTTTCTTGGTGAAAGTCGAGAAAAAAGATTTACATCGATGAATAGACTAGTTTGATAGTGCATCATGATGTTAGGAATAGCGGAGCAGAGGGTTTCCTCTCGCTTATTCCAAAAAATGAATTTGTATCGGTGAATAGCGCAGCTTGGTAGCGCATCTGGTTTGGGACCAGAGGGTCGGGGGTTCGAATCCCTCTTCACCGACCACTTTTCTTTTCTTCTCATTGGTTAAAAATGAAAAGAAAAATAACGGCAAGCAAGCGGTTATTGCAAAGTTTGATGGTGGCTATAGCTCAGTTGGTAGAGCCCCGGATTGTGATTCCGGTTGTCGCGAGTTCAAGTCTCGTTAGCCACCCCATTATTCGGTAACTTCGGTTTCCGTTCTTGGTGAAAATCGAGAAGAAAGAGATATATCGGTGAATAGCGCAGCTTGGTAGCGCATCTGGTTTGGGACCAGAGGGTCGGGGGTTCGAATCCCTCTTCACCGACCACCTTAATAAGCCTCAGTCGAAAGACTGGGGCTTTTTAACATCTGATGTTTGGAGCCTTAATCAAGGTAATGATAGCCAAAGTAGGGTTCGCCTGATCTTCAAAATCGGGCTCTTCACCGGCCATCTTAATAAGCCTCAGTCGAAAGACTGGGGCTTTTTAACATCTGGTGTTTGGAGCCTTAATCAAGGTAATGATAGCCAAAGTGGGGTTCGCCTGATCTTCAAAACCGGGCTCTTCACCGACCACCTTAATAAGCCTCAGTCGAAAGACTGGGGCTTTTTAACATCTGATGTTTGGAGCCTTAATCAAGGTAATGAGAGCCAAAGTGGGGTTCGCCTGATCTTCAAAACCGGGCTCTTCACCAGCCATCTTAATAAGCCTCAGTTGAAAGACCATTCTCTCTATTCAATGTTCGATTCCTTATTGACTCCTATCTCATTAAGTCAGTGAATTATCATGTTTAAAGGCTAAACCCTAAATTTTCTGTTCAGATGAATTCACTGCTTTTCTGCTTTATCATTAGTTTTTAGTCTGGCATTTTGTTGGTTATTCTGGTTTTTGTTTCTAATGTGTTACGTGATATGCCGCAATATAATTTGAAATTTTATTCTGCATTCTTTTTTAGAATGCATGGTAAATTGGCATTTTCTTAGGCTTAACGTCTATGTTTTGGGGTGTATTACTGCGTGCTAGAATATTGGTCATACCAATGATTAATGCATATGTGGTGCATAAAAATACGATGTTACTGCTTTGGTTTGATTTGATATCGACTTTTTATCCTATCGATGTTGCTTTTCTGTGAAATATTTGCCAAATTGATGGCCTTGTTAATTACCAGAATATTGTACTGGTATGAATGGATTCATTTTTACTGGTTTTGAACGCTTTGTTGTTCAAAGCTAGTTACAGACAGGGCACAACACTGCCCAAGTCGTAGAGGTCTGGGATGTCACTTTTAGAAGTAAAAAACCTGCGTATTGAATACCCATCGCGTCATGGTGTTCACGTTGCTGTGAAATCACTTTCGTTTAATATCGAGCGGGGTGAAATTGTTGGAGTTGTCGGAGAATCAGGCGCCGGGAAATCGACCGTAGGTAACGCAGTTATCGATTTATTGAGCCCACCCGGTCTGATTGCCAGTGGCGATGTGTTCCTAGATGGTGAGAAGATTTCAGGCCTATCGCCTGAGCAGATGCGCCAAGTTCGTGGCTCTAAAATTGGTTTTATTTTTCAAGACCCAATGACATCACTTAATCCGCTATTTACTGTTGAACATCAACTGACAGAAACCATCCACGCCAATATGAAAGTGACTGAGGAAGAAGCGTATCAGCGTGCACTTTCTTTGATGAAGCAAGTAGGTATTCCTCAGCCTGAAAACCGTTTGAAGCAGTACCCACACCAATTCTCTGGTGGTATGCGTCAACGTGTTGTGATTGCCATTGCGCTGGCGGGTGAACCTGATCTTATTATTGCCGATGAACCGACCACGGCATTAGACGTTTCTATTCAAGATCAAATCTTGAGTCTCATCCGCGAGCTATGCATTAAAAACAATGTTGGTTGTATGCTGGTCACCCATGATATGGGTGTGGTCTCGAACGTGACGGATCGCGTCGCGGTGATGTATCGCGGTGACTTGGTTGAATTTGGACCGACAGCTAAAGTGTTGGGCGCTCCTGATCACTCCTATACGCGCAGTTTGATTTCCGCCGTTCCTCGCTCAGATAAAAAACTCGATCGCTTTCCGCTGGTGAGCTATATCGAAGAGGCAAGTGAGTTAAAACCACTGGATGTTAAAAACCATTGGTTAGGTCAGAGCCAAGATAATCGCCAATACACAGGCCCACTGCTGACTGTGGAAAACGTAAATTTACGCTTTACGACCAAAGACTCGCTGTTTGAAAGCCGCCGTGAATATGTCCAAGCTTCAAATGACGTCAGTTTTGAGGTGTTTGAAGGGGAAACTTTTGGTTTGGTTGGGGAATCAGGTTCCGGTAAATCGACCATTGCACGCGTGATTGCTGGTTTGTACGCACCAAACTCAGGCAAAGTTTGTTTTGAAGGGATTGATCTTACCGCGCTGAAATCAGAAAACGAGCGCCGTCCGATGCGCCGCCAGATGCAGATGGTGTTTCAAAACCCTTATACCTCAATGAATCCGAGAATGAAGATTTTCGATATCATTGCCGAGCCAATTCGTTTTCATAAATTAACCCGTAGCGAAGCGGAAACACGGCAAATAGTGCATGACCTTTTAGAGCACGTAGGCCTAGGTAAAATGGCGGGAGTGAAATATCCGCACGAGTTTTCCGGCGGTCAACGTCAACGTATTTCGATTGCTCGCGCACTCGCTACGCGTCCTCGCTTATTGATTTGTGATGAACCCACGTCCGCGCTCGACGTGTCTGTGCAAGCGCAGATCTTAAACCTATTGAAAGATCTGCAAGATGAGCTCAATTTGACCATGCTGTTCATCAGCCATGATTTACCGGTGATCCGCCAAATGTGCGATCGTGTCGGCGTCATGCAAATGGGGACCTTATTGGAAGTTGCCCCTACAGAGCAGTTGTTTAAGTCACCTCAACACCAATACAGCCAACATTTGATTTCTTTAATGCCTGAGTTTACGGGCTTAAGAGAAGATGCAGTAACGGCGTAAGCCAAAAAAGTTACAGATAGAAATATCATGACCAAGCGTGCTTGGAATGAATAAACAGAAGCAATTACAACAACTAGGGATTTGGATTCCCGCATAAGGAGTTATGCAATGAAAACCATGAAAAGCAAACTAACAGTAGCTTTGATGGCGGCAGGCTTAAGCTTTGCAGCTAGCGCGGCCAATATTACCGTCGCTTATGATTCTGACCCTGTGTCACTTGACCCGCATGAGCAGCTATCTGGTGGTACGCTACAAATGTCTCACATGGTGTTTGATCCTCTTGTTCGTTACACCCAGACATTTGATTTTGAACCTCGCCTTGCTGAGAAATGGGAACGTGTCAATGATACAACGCTCCGTTTTACGCTGCGTAAAGGGGTGAAATTCCATTCAGGTAACGAAATGACGGCAGACGATGTGGTCTGGACGTTCGATCGTTTACAAGATTCTCCTGATTTCAAAGCTATTTTTGAACCGTATGAAAAGATGGTCAAAGTGGATGATTACACCGTCGAGATCGTATCCAAAGGCGCTTATCCGCTGGTTCTGCAAACCGCAACCTACATCTTCCCTATGGACAGCAAGTTCTATTCGGGCAAAGCGGCTGATGGTAAAGAGAAATCTGAAATTGTGAAGCACGGTAACTCGTTTGCTTCGACCAACGTTTCTGGTACTGGCCCATTTAGAGTGACTTTCCGCGAACAAGGCGTAAAAGTGGAATTTGAACGCTTTAAAGATTATTGGGATAGCGCATCAAAAGGCAACGTAGACAAACTGACCTTAGTACCGATTAAAGAAGATGCCACTCGTGTTGCAGCGCTCCTTTCGGGTGATGTGGATATGATTGCTCCTGTTGCGCCAAACGATCATAAACGTGTGGAAGAAGCCAAAGGTATTGATCTTGTGACCTTGCCGGGTACGCGTATCATCACTTTCCAAATGAACCAAAACAGCAATGAAGCACTGAAAGATGTTCGCGTGCGTCAAGCCATTGTTCACGCCATCAACAACCAAGGTATCGTTGACAAAATCATGAAAGGTTTTGCGACAGCAGCTGGCCAACAAGGCCCAGCGGGTTATTCTGGTTATGACGCGAACCTTGTGCCTCGTTTTGATTTGAAAAAAGCGAAAGAGCTGATGAAAGAGGCTGGTTATGATAAAGGGCTGACGCTCACCATGATCGCGCCAAACAACCGTTATGTGAACGATGCGAAAGTTGCACAAGCTGCAGCTGCGATGTTGTCGAAAATTGGTATTAAGGTTGATCTTAAAACCATGCCAAAAGCGCAATATTGGCCTGAGTTTGATAAGTGCGCCGCGGATCTGCTAATGATTGGCTGGCACTCAGATACTGAAGACTCAGCAAACTTCACCGAGTTCTTAACCATGACACGTAACGAAGAGAGTGGTAAAGGCCAGTACAACTGTGGTCACTACTCAAATCCAGAAGTGGATAAGTTGGTTGAAGCGGCAAACGTAGAAACCGATCCTGCGAAACGTGCACAGATGCTGCAAAAAGTCGAAGTGACTTTGTACAACGACGCAGCATTTGTTCCACTGCACTGGCAAAACCTAGCGTGGGGTGCGAAATCTACTTTAGATATCAAACCGATTGTTAACGCGATGGAATTCCCTTATTTCGGCGACCTAGTCGTTAGCGAGTAATTACTTAAGTTGGCCGCTCTGTAATGTGGGCGGCGCTTAAGTCACTCAAGGCATCCGCTTGGATGCCTTATTAAGATCTCTGCACTTTGCTTTATTTCAGTCGGGTCGAGTGTCGTTTTTTAGGCTGAATTTTTTCGTTCCTATTAAAGTTAATTCAATTTTAAAAAGAACCATCATGGATAGTTTAAGGGGCAAGGAATGTTTTCGTTTCTGGTCAAGCGCCTGTTTCAGGCACTGATAGTGATGTTTGTGATCAGTCTGGTGGCGTTTGCCATTCAGGATAACTTAGGCGACCCATTGCGTGAGCTTGTTGGGCAGTCTGTTTCAGAAAGCGAGCGCCAAGCGCTGCGCGATGAACTTGGACTGAATGATCCTTTCATTGCCAAATATACTCGTTTTATTACGGCCGCGGTGCAGGGTGATTTAGGCACGTCCTACTTTTTCAAACGTCCTGCGGTAGACGTTATTCTCGATAAATTAATCGCAACGTTAGAGCTTGTGCTCGGTGCGACCGTAATCATCATTGTCTGTTCCATTCCATTAGGGGTTTACACAGCCATTCATCCCAAAAGCTTCTTTACCAAAGTGGTGATGGCGGGCAGCAGTATTGGTATTTCTATCCCAGTGTTCTTAACTGCAATTATGTTGATGTACGTTTTCTCGATCACGTTAGGTTGGTTACCATCGTATGGACGAGGGGAAACTGCCAATTGGTTGGGTTGGGAATCTGGATTTTTCACGGCTGATGGATTAGCACACTTGGTGCTGCCTTGTGTTTCACTGGCGTCGATCATGCTGCCGCTGTTTATTCGTTTAGTGCGTTCTGAAATGTTGGAAGTGCTGAGCTCGGAATACATCAAATTTGCTAAAGCTAAAGGCTTGGCATTGAACAAAATTTACTACCAACATGCACTTAAAAATACCATGTTACCGGTGCTAACCGTCGGCGGTGTACAAATTGGGACTATGGTGGCCTACACCATCTTAACCGAGACTGTTTTTCAGTGGCCGGGTACGGGCTTTCTTTTCCTTGAAGCGATCAACCGAGTTGATACTCCGCTGATCACCGCTTACGTCATATTCGTGGGCCTGATTTTCGTTGTCACCAACACCATTGTCGATCTGTTATACGGTCTGATTAACCCGACTGTGAACCTTACTGGAAAAGGAGCTTAATCATGAGCCAATTTGCTGCTGCTCCATCTCGTTGGGAGCGTTTTAAACAGTCTGATTTTTTGTACTATTTCTTGCGTGATAAAGTGGCGATGACCAGCTTCGTCATCTTTTTGGTATTCTTAACTTTGTCTGTCGCTGCGCCACTCATTGCCCCCAGTAACCCGTACGACCTATCATCGATTGATCTGATGGATGCAGAATTACCTCCCTCTTGGATGGACGGAGCCGATGAGCGCTTTGTTCTCGGCACGGATGAGCAAGGGCGTGATATCCTGTCGACCATACTGTATGGTTCGCGTCTATCACTGACGATTGGCTTTTTGGCGGTCGGTTTACAGTTGCTACTTGGTATCGTGATT
The DNA here is from genome assembly GCF_963886625.1 of Vibrio sp. V23_P3S9T160. NCBI lineage: Bacteria > Pseudomonadati > Pseudomonadota > Gammaproteobacteria > Vibrionales > Vibrionaceae > Vibrio > Vibrio sp. V23_P3S9T160. The sequence continues at coordinate 806 of NZ_CAWPDB010000136.1, read as the reverse complement.
GGCCTTTCTGCTGGCTACTTTGGTGGACGTATTGATAGCTTTTTGATGCGTTTTGCTGATGTACAGCTATCGTTTTCAACCATGATGGTGGCGATCATTGTTTCGGCAATTTTCAAAGCCAGTTTTGGGAGTGAATTTTATAGTCAGTATGCGGTTGTGATGTTGGTGGTGATTATCGGCGTGGCTGAGTGGCCACAATACGCGCGGACAATTCGTGCGTCAGTGCTCGCCGAGAAGAAAAAAGAGTATGTGGAAGCGGCTCGTGTGATGGGTTTTAAATCGCCACGCATCATGTTTCGCCATATTTTACCTAACTGTTTATCGCCTATTTTGGTTATCTCAACTGTGCAAATTGCCAATGCGATCATGTCTGAAGCGGCACTCTCTTTCCTAGGTTTAGGTTTGCCAGTCGATCAGCCATCATTGGGTGCTTTGATTAGCATGGGCTTTAACTACATCTTCTCTGGCGCTTGGTGGATTACGGCTTTCCCTGGTTTTGTACTCGTCACATTAGTGTTGGTGATCAATCTGTTGGGTGACTGGCTACGCGATGTTTTTAACCCAAAAATTTACAAAGGGTGATGTGGCAATTGATTTTTGCTAAAGAAAATCCCTAAACTAAAAGCCGCCGTCAAATGCGGTAATGCCGATCAGTTAAGGCCAAAGTGATCGGTTGAACGATCCTTCAGAGCTGTCAAAATCCAAGTGTATTTAATGCACTTGGATTTTTTTATGGATGTTTCTCAAGCTCTAAACATAATTAATGATTGGAAACCTAGCAACGTTGAGACTTTGTCTGACTTACT
>NZ_CAWPDB010000135.1:0-28275 GCF_963886625.1 Vibrio sp. V23_P3S9T160 | reverse complement strand
GTCAAATATTTTCCTAATAATTTCCGCGTTCTCTTCAATTATTGTATAAGATTTTAAATCTAAGTTTCTAGCTAACCAAAATGGTGGTTTCGCTATAGATTTCCTTCCTGAATCTTCAAGCAATTTTCTACTGGCTTTTATTCTTGCACTTTTTTGACTTGATTCTTGGTATGCTAAGTACATTCCGATTTCAAGTAGTATTCTTCCTGTTACACTAGATACAGATTCCATATTTTCTTCAAAAACAAGATTCCATTTCGTAATTGCAATTTTAACGCCAGCATCGAGAATCCTTTGAAATTCACCTCTGACAAAGTCAACATTAGCTCGACTAAATCTATCTATTAACTCAATAACAATAAGGTCGCCTTTCTCGATCTTTCCATTTTCAATATCATTAATCAAAGCACCCAGTTCACCCCTTTTAAAGTTCGCGGCTGTGTAAGCACTCTTACCACGATCTTCATAAATTAATCCCTTTGAGTAAGCCGATTTCCCCTCACTTAAGAGGCGCTTGTTGTAATCAGAAATCCAATGCTCACAAGCCTGTTCTTGTCTTTGTATACCCTGACCTTCCTCAGCCTGAATTTGCTTACTAACACGTTGATATAGATGATACTTATTCATTTTTTCTTACACGTTCCTGACCATAATATATGTAGTATAACATGCAGTTGTCATTTGCTAACTGTGGCTTGCCATATCACATCGGCGGTGACATCAAAGAGCGCAGTAATTTGCTGCTACAAACACCGGAAAGCTTTTTAGCGCGTTTTAATGTGGATGTACGCACTATGAATGAAGTGCTGCGTATTAATCGTGCAGCGAAAACCATCACTGTACGCAATCTGCTCGATCAGTCAGAGTACCAAGAAAGCTATGATTTTTTGCTGCTTTCCCCTGGAGCGGGTCCTATTGTCCCGTCGATTCCTGGGATTCAAAACCCACTGACCCATTCGCTGCGCAACATTCCAGATATGGATAAAATCATTCAGACGCTACAAATGAATAAACCTGAGCATGCAACTGTTGTCGGCGGTGGTTTTATCGGTTTGGAAATGATGGAAGCATTCCATCACCTCGGTATCAAAACTACGCTGATCGAAATGGCTGATCAGGTAATGACACCTGTCGATAGTGAAATGGCGGGCTTTGCTCATGCGGAAATTCGCGCTAAAGGCATCGATTTACGTTTAGGTGTTGCCTTAAAATCGGTCGAATATAAACCAGCGACGACGTTACCTAGCACAGAATCGGGTGAAACTCTGGATCACAAACACATAGAAGGTGAACTGGATCTTGTGCTCAGCAATGGTGAAATACTCACCACTGACATCCTGATTATGGCGATTGGTGTGCGTCCAGAAACCAAACTAGCTGCTGAAGCGGGCTTACAACTCGGTGAACTTGGTGGCATTTGGGTGAACGAACAGATGCAGACCAGCGATCCAGCGATTTACGCCGTCGGCGATGCGATCGAAGAAAAGGATTTTGTTACAGGCAAACAAACGCTGGTTCCACTCGCAGGCCCTGCTAATCGCCAAGGTCGCATGGCAGCTGATAACATGCTTGGTCGTAACGAAACCTATCAAGGAACACAAGGAACCGCAATCTGTAAAATATTCGACTTAGCCTTGGCATCCACAGGCAAAAATGAGAAGCAACTAAAACGTGACGGCGTTGATTACGAAAAAGTGTACGTTCACACAGCCAGCCATGCGAGCTACTATCCGGGCGCTGAAGTAGTGTCGTTCAAAATGCTGTTCGATCCAAAATCAGGCAAAATCTTCGGGGCGCAAGCAGTTGGTAAAGATGGCATCGACAAGCGTATCGACGTGATGGCTGTCGCTCAACGTGCAGGTATGACAGTAGAACAACTACAACACCTAGAGCTGACTTACGCGCCACCATACGGCAGCGCGAAAGATGTGATTAACCAAGCAGCTTTTGTCGCGACAAATATAATGAAAGGCGATGCAAAAGCCATCCATTTTGATCAAATCGATTCGCTAAGTGACACGCATATTCTTTTGGATGTACGTAATCCAAGTGAACGTGAAAATGGTAATCATCTCAAAGGCGACATCAATATTCCGGTTGACCAACTTCGTCAACGTATGGATGAACTGCCCAAAGACAAAGAGATCATCATTTATTGCCAAGTCGGGTTGCGCGGTAATGTAGCCTACCGCCAACTGGCCAATAATGGCTTTAAAGCACGTAACTTGATTGGTGGGTTCCGTACTTATCTGTTTGCAAAACAATAAAAAAATTCAATTGAGTGCTGCTGATGCGGCACTCTTTTTAAATTAACCGATGTAAACCGCGATTGGCATATTAGTCTGTTCTTCAAGCTCTTTTAATTTCGCCAACAAAGCTGAGTTAATTTGATTGCCAGCGGTCAACATTAAGTTTCCATTAGGTAAGTACAAATCACGCTTAATTTTCATACCCGGTTTCACTTCACTCAAACCAATGCACAATTCTAGGCCATCCTCCAAGTGTTTTAACGAAGTTACTACCATTAAAAAAGCATCCACGACTGTGGGGTCATATAAGGTTCCAGCCTGCTCTTTTATATAACTCTGCGCACTTTTGGTATGCATACGACGTGGATTATTTGGTGATGCAATATAGTAGTCATAATCTTTAACCACTTTAATAATACGTGAACACAAAGGTATTTCTTCACCATGTAAATGGCCTGGCTTACCAGTACCATTATACAACTCATCTTGGTGGCGAATGATTTCGACTAATGGCTCAAAGCGCTTAATTCGGCCTAAAATCTCGGCGCCTAATACAGAATTGGCATTAGGACTCTGAGGAATTGAGGTTTCTGGATCAACAATCAACTTTTCAAGTTCTTTATCTTTCGCACCGATTAGTCCTATTTGGTGCATCAAACCACACAAATATACATGACTCACTTGGCTTTCAGGCAGTTTTAACCGCTGCGCTACTACCTTCGCTTGGTTGGCAATACGCTCTGCGTGATCGGCTGGGTGTCCCGTTCGATATTGAATGATCGCAGTAACCATACCCAATATATCTTTAAACGTTTTGTTACGACTCATCAATAAATGTTCTAACTTTTTATTAGATGATTGCAGCTCTAACGTTCTCTCTTTTACCTTCTGCTCTAAATCTTGATTAAATTCAGCCAGCTTACGATTATTGTCCTCCAAGGCTAGATTAACTACTTCGAGCTCATTATTGCGTTTTTCTAACTCGATAGCCAAATGCTCTCGCTCTTTTGTCAGACGATAAAACTCCGCTGCTTTTGAAACGATCAATTTTAGGTTTTCGTTATCCCATGGTTTGCCAATATAGGTATGAATTCCGCCGGAATTTACTGCCCTTACGGTTGACTGAATATCACTATATCCAGTGAGCAGGATACGAATCGTCTCAGGATATAACTCTTTTGATTTTGCGAGAAAATCGGCACCATCCATCTCTGGCATCCGCATATCAGAGATAATAATAGAGACTTCATGTTGCTCTAAATATTCCAAGGCTTCCTTTCCGCTATTAAAAGAAACTATGTCATAATCTGTACGCAAAACCCTCGTTAGTGATTTTAGAATTTCGCTCTCATCATCTAGCAGCAGAAGGCTAAGTCTATCACCACTAATTGCTATTTTTTGTGCGACATTTTCCATCGATCCTCCTCCATTCTAGACAAATAGCTGACCACGTCGTCTGATGATAATGCCTGACTCACCAAATGCCCCTGGATAATGGAACAGCCCAAGGTTTTCAATTTATCTGCTTGCTCCTGAGTATCAACCCATTCGGCAATCACTCCCATTTCAAGTGATTCAGCACTGTCTATCATTGCCCTCAAAATAACTTCATTGGACGCTGATTTGCCAATTGCTTGAACAAATCGCCCATCAATTTTAAGTACATCGAAAGGCATTTCGCACAGATATTCATAACCCGCATATCCAGTTCCAAAATCATCCAGTGCACAGCTCAATCCCAACCCTTTCAGTTTACTGAGTTCTTGTTTCGCCTGAATAAAATCCTCAATAAAGTCATGCTCCGTTATCTCTATTGACAAATTATTCAAACCGCAACTGAGCTTTGTAGTTAGCTTAGTCAATAATTCGTAAAATTGCCCATTTATCAACATGTTCCCAGGCACATTAACACTGATATTTCGCTCTTTAATTAGTTTCTGATGTTGTTTGATGAACATCAGTACGTCTTCCAATATTTTTTCGGTTAACACTTTAGTTAAACCATACTGTTCAATTATGGGTAAGAAGCTGGCTGGATATTGCCACTCATTCTCAACTGTTTTGCGCCTAGCTAATGCTTCAAATCCACAAACATCACCAGTTACCGTCGACAGTTGAGGCTGATAAAACGCGCAGAAATAGCGTCTATCGATATCGTTTAATACAGAAAATAGCGCCAATAACTCTCGGGATTGAGGATCATTATCGAGCCCGAAAATCTGCAATTGATGGTGCAAACGCACTCGCGAGCGTTCATTAAGGTCAGCAATAGATATATCATCGACTTGATGCAACGATTTGACATCACAGAGCAAAGCCGTGTACCTAGTTTTAATAAGATGTGTGTCGACTTCAACAGGCTGAGAGAGTCGCTCACATAAGCGCATCACAACTTGATAACCTTTGGGGCTGTATGGAATGCACATAAACAGCTTATCTTTGTAGCGATATATGGTTTCCGGCTCTGTATTACCATCACTCAGATGCCACGCCAGCGTTTTAATAAATTGATTACCAAGCGCTCCGCCGTATTGATGGTTAATTTCGTCTAGATTAGCAATATTCACCATGACCAAAGCGTATGAGGAGTCACCATGTTTTTTCAATTCGATAATCTGTTCATCTAACGTGCGCCGGTTTTTTAAGTTCGTCAGCACATCACTACCTAGCAATGCTTCACGCTCCAATAAACTCAAACGTATGGTTTCAATCAGCTCCTCTCTATCCCATGGTTTTTGGAGAAAACGATGCAATTTCCCTTCGTTCAAAGCACGAGACAAACCTGTGATGTCAGCTTGACCAGATAGAATAATGGTTACAACATGAGGATACTTATTGCGAATATTGACGACCAGCTCTGTCCCATCCATATTAGGCATTCGATAATCAGAAATCACAATTTCGATAGGGTGCCGCTCTAAAATAGTCAGAGCCTCAAGGCCACTACTCGCACAATGAACCACAGAAAAATGCGGTTTGAATTCACGTGTTAAAGCTTTAAGTACCGCTGGCTCATCATCTACAAGCAGAATTTCTTTATATCGAAACATACAATTACCCCAATCCTTTCATCGAATGATGAGGTGCAACATAAAGCGGTAAACGAATATAGACGCAGGTTCCTTGACCTATCGTCGACTGAATTTCAATTTTTCCGAGGTGCTCTTCTATGATTTCTTTCGCAACAGATAATCCAAGTCCTGCGCCATCACCGATACGCTTGGTGGTAAAAAAAGGATCAAAAACGTACACTAAATCTTCCGGACAAATGCCTTTACCGTTATCGCATACAGATAGACAGACACTCGATTTATTCTCGATTAATAAGCTGTTTTCCATAGACAAGGCGACAGTGACTTCACCATCAGTTTGAGAGAATGACTGTAACGCATTGACTAACAAATTAATCAGTACTTGTTGGAGCTTATGGGTTTGCCCTAGAACATAAAATGGTATTTGAGGAGGTTTATAATTTAAGCGTGCTTTCAGCTTCATTTCACCCAACACCATATTAGTTGCAGAGCTAACCACGTCTCTTAAATCGACCATTCCAACTGATAATTTGGACTCGTGATAATACACATTCAAGCTCGCTACAATGTTTTTAATACGCGAAAGCCCCTCTAAACTTTCCACAATGATAGACTCGCTATCATCCAGTATTTCTGCCAACTGATGGTCGTTGATCTGCTGGATCTCTGGGTGTGCCTTCACTTGGGCAAGATAGGAACTTAACGTGTTGAAATTACTCATCACAAAGCCGAGTGGATTATTGATTTCATGCGCAACACCGGCGGCCAATTTACCTAAAGAAACCCTTTTTGCATCTTGCTCATTTCGTTGAAGATCACTACTACTCTCCCGCATAGACGACAGTAATTTTAAGGCCATCTCAACCAGTAACATGCCTTCTTGGATTTTTTCTAATTCACTTAAGTCAAAAGCATTCAGCGTTGTTCGCGCAAGAAACAGGCTATAGCGCCGCGTCAGTGAGGAGACGGAAAAGGTAACGCCACTTTTCCAAGCAGGAAAGTCATTGTGGTAGTCTGAGAATTTCCCCGTATCATTGGCTAAATCAGGGAAGTAACTAAACTCCGTATCGGCTAAGGTTGGGTATGTGCCTAACTTCATTGCATCGGTGATTGGAAAACTAGAACGCAGTATCTTGAGCCTCTGCTCAGAATTGTAAGAAAATAGCACGATATGTGTATTAGGGAATAAAGGCTGAACATGAGTAATAAACTGATCTAACTTGTCTTCTTGTGATTGATTTGAAAACATAACTCCTAGCAAAGAAAGTACGACGTAGTGAAATGTTGAGTCCAAGCTGTGTTCTTCTTGAAAGCGTCTATTTTCTTCCTGTTGCTGGGTTTTACTCACATGCATACTCCCTAATCAGATAACGATCATTTTCACTCTATTGCTAGTGTAGCCAATTCGACTGCGTCTATCGGTAACGTAATGATGAATTCAGTACCTTTATTCACTTCGCTATGAACTGCAATGGTGCCTTTATGACCTTTGATGATCCCGTACGAAACTGATAAACCTAATCCTGTGCCGGACCCAACCGCTTTGGTGGTAAAGAAGGGTTCAAAGATGCGATCTTTAATCGCATCAGGAATACCGCTTCCCGTATCTTTAATGCGAATTTCAACCTGTTTCTCATTTAACTTGGCTAATGAGATGGTGATGGTGCCTTCTCCGACAATCGCCTGACTTGCATTGACAAGAATATTAAGAAGGACTTGGTTAATCTGCATCGGCTGGCAATACACTTCAGGCACGTTTTCTTGATATATTTTCTCTAAAGTAATGTTGTATTTGATTTCGTTATTGATGATTTTCAGCGTTGATTCGATACAGTTTTCCAAATTTGCGTAGCTCCATTCAGAACCATCAACGTGTGAAAACTCTTTTAAATTTTTCACAATGGCCATCACTCGAGATGAACCTTCTAGTGATTCTGAAATCAAATCAGCCGTATCTTCTAAAATAAAATCAATCTGTTTCTCTTGTAGTAATGACTCACACTTTGCAGCTAAAACGGTATTATTTGCTTGTGAAACCTGTTGTTTTATCCCTTCTAAAACGGCGGCTAGCGTTTGAAAATAGTCACTAAGTGTTTGAATATTGGATGTGATAAAACCCACTGGATTATTGATCTCATGAGCAATGCCTGCCGAAAGCTGCCCAATAGAGGCCATTTTCTCTGATTGCAGTAGTTGTCCTTGTGCATCTTCGAGTTTTTTAATCAACACTTTTTGCGCTTGATGTTCTTGTTCTAATTGATAAGAAATGCGCTTAAGTTCCTGCTGCTGGCTAGCTTGTATCGTTACATCATAGACACATATACAAACATGCTCGATGGTCCCATCTTCACTATGAATAGGGATGATCTCCAAATCTTGATACATCTGATCTTCTTCGCCCGATACAGGGCGGGAGCTTTTAAAGGGCAGTAGATGAGGCTTTTGCTCCCAGCTACTAAAGCTTGAAGTTTCAATCACCAATGCCGTATCAATTTTTCGTTTAAGGTAGTCTGCGGAATGGGGAAATAGTTCAAGTATGTTCTTTCCTTGCATCACATCACCATCAAAAATGACTCGGGATTGGAAATAGTCATTCGCTTTCACGATAATGTAATCCTGCCGTACTATGCACAACGCAAAAGAGAGTTGATCCAGCAGATCAGAAAGCAGTAAGCGGCTTTTTCCCATTCCAAACTCCTACATCAACTCATCGAGGTGAATGAGTACCTTATCTAATTCGTTGTCTGCAAAACAGATGATAGTTTTAGCAGAGAATGACGCTTTTTCGACTAAAAAAGAGATTTCCATAATTAAAGATAGCTTCCACTGAGAAATGGGGAGCGGCTGTGTTGACGGATAAAACAGCACTGGAGACTGAATTTTAGTTTTTATGTCTATTTGCTGACATAGACCCTTTAGACTTGCACCAGATAAAATATTCGAGATATCTAAAATGCTCTCTTCTAGGCTCACGACATCTTGAGCATCACCTGTTGATTGTTTTAGATCGCTCACTATCTGTTCACAGCCTTTTCTGCTCATTAAGGTCACTAACTCACCATCCATGCCACCAAAAAAAGACTGCCGAGTGTAGTAATAATCGGTTTCATAAGATTGCAGTTGCGCTAAATCCTCATCCGTTGCCACTCCAATACTGGGTACAGATATAGTGACGTGTAAATTAAGCAAGGTAGCCAGTTTATTTGCTGCTCTGCCCATTGAGATATTCATAAATTCTTGCAGGGCGTCTTTATGGTCTTCTGAAAGTGCCATTGTCATAATAGTCCTACCTCGTGCAATGTTTGTTTTAGCTGTGCTGGGTCAAGTGGTTTTTGCAAAAAGGTGACTGCACCGAGTTCTCTTACGCGCTGCTGAGCAAAAGGTTGAATATCGGCACTAATGACAATGACAATACTTTTAGCATCAATGCTATGCAAATATTCAAGGACTTGGAAGCCATCCATTTCTGGCATGGTCAAATCTAAAAACATCACTTCAGCGCACCCATTTTGGTAATTGACTAGGGCTTCTTTGCCATTTTGGGCTTCGTTGATTTCCACATCCCACTCTTCAGGAATCGCCCTCATTACCGCTTTTCTCGACATCTTTGAATCGTCTGCTATTGTAATTTTAATTGCCACGCTCGCTCCCTCTAACCAAAAAAAGTAATTATAGAATTACTCAATAAATATGGGTTTTAGCTCAACTAATACGCTTGCAATGGAACTTGGTACACCGTCAATCAGTGTTTGGTAGCTCTCATTTTCCTTACATGCTTCTATACGATTTGCAAGCCCCACAATACTGCCAAGTACAACAGATTTGTCATCTGAAAAAAAATCACTCTTACTTTGATTAAGAACGATCTCTCCAATCTCTGAACCGTATCCCCATATCATCAGCATGTATGCCGTTACTATGTAGTAATCAGCATATTCTTGTTGAAGCTCTAAGAAAGAATCAACATTATGGATATCAGCGCCTTCCTCCATCAAAATCAATTTTCCGATTGCGGTAAGCAAGCTTGAGACAAACACCCGATCTTTATCTTGTAAGGAGTACCCCAAGTTTTTAGCCAGTAAACGGGATATATAGCTCACCCTCAGCGCCTGTTCTGAAATATCTTGGTGAGCCTTTTTTGAAACTAAGCTGTTAGCGTGATGGCTCAATAACGATATGGCGATACTCTCCACTAAAGTCGCGCCTAAACGCCCAACAGCTTCCGATAGTGAATCTGTGGTTCGACGAAAACCTAAGTAAGAAGAATTGGCAATTTGAAACACTCGTGCGACTAATACAGGCTCATGGCTAATGGTGTCTGCTATCGATTGAAGATCACAAGTAGGAGAGGCAATAGTTTGTTGTAAACGGTGTATCGAATTGGGTAACACCGGAAGATCTTTCAAGCTTCCGAGTTTAGTTCGACACTCACTGTTAAACGGCATTTGATAAAGACGTTCGGTACATTCAAATAAGCGTTCAAAGTCCTCTTGAGTGAATGGCTTAGGCAGTACGAAGTGGGAATACGCATGCGCTTTTTGAGGCAAATTCTCCTGCGTATTCCCAGTTAAAAGAGCTCTCACTACTTGCGGGTAAGACTGCTTTACCTCTTTTAAAAGCTCATCGCCACATTTATGCGGCATGAGTAAATCTGAAATGATAATGGCTGGCGGTTGGCAATTATGCTTATTCCATTCTGACAACCAATCTAGTGGCTCTGAAACGAGTATAATTTCCCATTCTGGACGAATACGCCTGATCAAACGAGCAATGGCTTTAAGCATAAAAACATCATCATCTATGCACATGACTTTCAAATGTACTTTTTCCATTTGATTCTCACTTAGCTTCATCGTTTTATTTATTCATATATTGGTTGATTTCGTCCAACAACAACTTACTTTGATCATTGATCGAACTGATTGAAAACTCGGTGTCTTGAGTAACATTGGTTAGATTATCAGTTGCGACTTCAAGTTTCTGGAATTCAGACGCTAATACATCCGCTCCGACAAACCGAGATGACGATTTCATGGTGTGTGAAATGTTGTGAATCACCTCAACTTGGTTGCAACAAAGCGCACTGCTAAGTTTGTTCAAAGCTTCCAACAGGCTTTTTCGATAGCCGCACAGCATCTCATTCACATTCTCTTCACCAACCATATCCGCCACCCTCTCTGGTGAAAAATACTGCAATCCGTCCATAAAGTGCACCCATAAGCCAAAAAAGTTGATATATGCATCCTGACTTCTAATCCAAAGCGTTAGTACTAGTGTAGACCATATTGCTTAAGTGCTAACAAAAAAGAGCGAGTGAAGTGTATGTATTAGCTTAATACTGCATTGGTAACATCGTAAGAAATAAAGCAATTTCTACCTTGATGCTTTGCTTGGTACAAGGCTTCGTCGGCCAGATTGTAAATATTAGCGATAGACTCAGTACCATTCGGCGTTAACGAGATGACACCTTGAGATAAGGTGACATGATCAGCAATTTCGCTGTATTGATGAGGATAGTGTGCCTTGATCATTGATTGTTGGATTCGCTCAGCGGCGATCAGTGCTTGTTCATAATTGGCATTGCCCAGCAGCACTAAAAACTCTTCACCGCCATATCGCCCTACATACTCACCAGTGCGCACAAATAACTGATTCACCGTTTGCGCAATGCTAATCAAGCAGTTATCTCCTTCTATATGGCCGTAGTTATCGTTAAACCGTTTGAAATAGTCCACATCGATTAAAATGAGGCTCATTGGAAATTTGTGCCGCCCATGCCAACTGATCATCTCTTTAAGTTTGTCATCTATAAATCGACGATTAAAGACTTGTGTTAAGCCATCTTCATTTGCTTGCTGCTGCAAAACACGATTTAGCTCTTCAAGTTTAACCGTTGCGCGTTTAAGCTCTCGACGCATACTTGCAATACGCTGCATGGCTAATAATTTGGAGTTGAGTACCAGTTTATCGACTGGCTTGGTTAAGTAATCATCACCGCCTGCCTCTATCGCTTGCGCGATCATCGACGGTTCATCATGCCCACTTAAAAAGATAATCGGCACCCATTCATGGTATTGCTGACGTATTTTTTTCGATAATTCAAAACCATTCATGCCGGGCATCGAAATATCCATCAGAATCAGTTCTGGATCAAATTGGCAATAGCTATCCAATGCCGCTTGCCCACTGGCAACCGCCTCCACGTGATGACCGAGCTGTTTAAGACGAATGGTGAGTTGCATTCGATCCAGTTGTACGTCATCGACCAGCAAGATCCTCATAGAAGAGCCCGAACTTACCATCTGTAACCCCTTTAAATTTCAATCATATGCTTACGTATAACATAGATTTATTCACTTTCTTTGTTTAATTTTGCGCACAATATTGACTTTTCGCTATAAATTTTTAGCATGTAGCTTTTCCCCTAAAGAGATATCTTCATGTCTGAAGTAAAGCAAACCGAACAACCTGTAGTGGACTTAGACGCCATCTCGCCAGAATTGCGCCAAGTAATTGAATTTGATCAAGTGCCACAAGAGATGTACTACATGGTCGTGTCTATACATGAAGTCTCTGAAGAAGCGGTACGCGAGTCTTGGAACTCTCTACCAGCCAGTGCGCAAAATGTGTTGGATAATTTTGAACAGTTTCATGCGTTGATCTCTGTTAGCCAAGCTTTTGCCGGTGTCAATGTCATGGAGGAGTTCCCAACATTGAATTTACCGAAAGAGATGACAGACCAAGATAAAGAAGAATACCGAGCAGAGCTTCTTGATCAAGTGCTGCATAACTGTGTGAAAGATATAGTTAAACAGATCAAAAAAGCACGCCGCGACCCGATTCTAAAACGCGATTTTAAAGACGTGTTTGCAAAATAAAACGCACACCATTGAGCATAAAGCCGTCAATTTTATATGACGGCTTTTTCTATTGAACCTGAACTCGGGATAAGAGAGGCTTAGGTTATTGAATCAATACATTAATAATGAAAAATATTAATGCGTTAAGACGATATCACGCTGCGACACGCTCACGCCTTTAATTTGCACATACAGCGAATCACCAACATCCAGTTGTAGCTCATCGGCCGCCCATTTGGTTACCGTAGCCCACAGGTAACACCCTTCGCCTAACTTGAGTTTTATCCCCACACTCTGTTTATCAGTACCTTGAGGCTGCTTTTCAAGCTGGCAAATCTGTGCAGGCAGAATATTACGAATTGACGTCCGGTTTGGCTTATCAAGCGCCACCGAAACATCATTTGCACGGATCTGTAATCGCAGTGCAGAGCCTACCTCGCCTTCCACATATTGCACCCAAAGTTTGACATCATCTGCAAGCGAGACCTGTGTGAGCGCATAATCTTTGTTGTGCTGGCAGATGTGGGCAGAAAACAGGCTACTTTGGTCGGCAAATGATTGCCAAGGACGCATATAATTTGAAGACCACACTTGCTCTAGCTCACCGCTTATCAGCACAGCGCCCTGTTCTAACACAACTAAATGATTAGCCAGACGCAAAATTTCATTCATGCTGTGCGTCACATAGAGAATTGGAATATGTACGCTATGAGCCAGCTCTTCCAAAAAAGGCATCACTTCACGTTTGCGCGGCATATCGAGCGATGCCAACGGCTCATCCATCAATAAAATATCTGGCTTGGATAGTAAGGCTCGGCCAATCGCTACTCGCTGTTTCTCCCCACCCGATAAATCATGCGGATAACGTGTAAGTAATGGCGCTAAAGCCAATAATTTTACGATAGCGGCGAAGTGGTCGGCATCCTTTTTTTTGACACCATAGTTTAAATTGCGATGAACGGTGTAATGTGGAAACAATCGAGCATCTTGAAAAACGTAACCAACATTGCGCTTCTCAACAGGCAAGTTAATCTTTTTTTGTTGACTAAATAGGATGCGGCCATTGATCTCGATTTCACCAAGTTCAGGCTTCACCAATCCACTGATAATATTGATGAAGGAGGTTTTCCCCGCCCCTGAACGCCCGAAAACCGCACAAATACCACGGCTTGGTAAAACCAAATCCGCATTAAGCTTGATATCACCTAACTGTTTTTCAAATTGAATCTTTAACCCACTCATCATTGAGTCCCTAAGCGCCGAGTCATTCGGCGGCTAATCACTTCAGAAATGAATAACGAAGCCAAGGCAATCGCGATGGAGATAATACACAAACGCATCGCTTCCATTTCGGCTCCTGGCGTTTCTAAAAAGTTATACATCGCAAGAGGAAGCGTTTGTGTTTCACCGGGAATATTGGACACAAAGCTAATGGTGGCCCCAAACTCGCCTAGGCTGCGAGCAAAAGAGAGCATCGCGCCAGTGATCAGCCCGGGTATCGTTAAGGGTAATGTAATGGTCAAAAAAACTTTGAGTGGTGAAGCGCCTAAGGTTCGAGCCGCTTGCTCTAACTTAGGATCGACGCTTTCAAGGCTTAAACGAATCGCACGAACCATCAAGGGCAGTGCGATGATGACACACGCTAACACGGCTCCACGCCAACTGAAGCTGAAACGCAAGCCAAACATATTATCAAACCACTGTCCAATTACGCCTTGTTTACCCATGGTGATCAACAGAAGATACCCCACGACCACTGGCGGTAAAACGAGCGGCAAATGCACTAGGCTATCTAGTATACTTTTACCCCAAAACTGCTTTCTGGCGAGTAGCCACGCAAAAAACATTCCCAGCGGTAAAAGCCAAAGCACGGTATAAATCGCGACTTTTAAGCTCAGTTGCAGTGCAACCCATTCATACTCAGAAAGCAAAGGAATCCGTTCCTGTCATCACGCTAAAACCGTAGTTCTGTAAGATACTTTTTGCTTGATCGCTGCGTAAAAAAAGCATGAATTGATTCACCGTATCACGCTCAGTTAGCTGCACTAAAGGATAATGGATGGCGCTGTGTAGGCTTGAATCAAATTCGTGTACCACTTTGACCTTATTGCTCATCAATGCATCCGTCTTATATACAATACCAAGTGCGGCTTCTTGACGTTCAACTAGCGCAAGCGCTAAACGTACGTTATTGGTTTGAGCCAGCATAGGGGCGAGCGACGACCACACTTTTAACTTTTCTAGTGCCTCTTTGGCATACATTCCCACAGGCACTGCCATTGTGTTACCTATCGCTAAACGTGAACCGTTCAAGGCGTCAAGCCATGCCGCAACATCATTTACCACCAGCGAATTGAGCTTCGACGATTGAGGAGCGATAAGCACCAGCTGATTTCCAGCCAACAATGTGACCTTATCGCTCGTCACAATGTTCTTGTTAAGCAAGTGAGTAACCCAGTTATCATTGGCTGAAATAAAAATATCCGCTGGTGCACCTTGCTCAATTTGACGAGCAAGCGCGGATGAACCCGCATAAACGGGTACAATATCTAACGGTTGTTTCGGCTGGTAAGCCGCAATCAATTCATTAACCGCATTCGTCATGGATGACGCTGCATAAACAGTGATTTTCTCTTGTGCATAAACCGCCGTACAGCACAGCATGGCGACGATAGAGAGCAGTATTTTTCTCATGTTAACGCTCCGTTAATTCTGGCCATAATAAGGCCAAGTTCAAATGCTCTTCAATCGCATCCGCAATGCGGTTAATGGCTTGTTCTTTTTGCGCCACATGATCGTAATAACTTATATCAGCGGCACCAGCCCAGCGACAGATAAGCTCAGTTGCAGGAAAACTATCAAAAATTCCGTGCATGTAAGTCCCCAACACTTGCTGGCAATCACTTAATAAACCGTCACGGTTGCCATTGTCTAACGTGATGATTGCTGAGGATGATGCATCATCGAGCGTTGTGCGTCCAACGTGGATCTCGTAGCCTGAGACCTTCGCTTTACCTTGCGGTAAAATAAGCTCGCCTTGAACATTCCTGAGCGTTTTTTCAGCGGTGAGTTCTGTACTGACGTTCAACAACCCCAGTCCTTCACTTTCGCCCGCTCCACCTTCAACGCCGAGTGGATCGCGAATTACCCGACCTAACATTTGGTAACCACCACAAATGCCCATCACTTTGCCTCCGAAACGCAAGTGACGTTTGATATCCTGATCCCAACCTTGTGAGCGAAGATACGCAAGATCGTCCCTTACAGATTTACTGCCCGGAAGCAGAATCAGATCCGCATTTTCGATCCGTTCACCCTTTCCCACATAACGCAAGTCAACATCAGGATTTAAACGCAACGCATCAAAATCAGTATGGTTACTAATACGAGTTAACACTGGCACCACAATATTCAATTTACTGTTGCTGCTGAGGGTTTGCGCTTGAGTGATCGCATCTTCAGCTTCTAAATCAAAGCCATGTAAATAAGGCAGCACACCAATGACGGGTTTACCCGTTTTTGCTTCTAACCAATCAAGGCCAGATTGCAGTAACGCAATATCACCTCGAAAGCGGTTAATCACAAACCCTTTTACACGCAGCTGTTCCGATTCAGAAAGCAGTGCTAACGTGCCATACAGATGAGCAAATACACCGCCTCTATCAATATCGGCAATGATAATCACAGGTACATCGGCCGCTTCAGCAAACCCCATGTTAGCAATGTCGTTTTCGCGTAGGTTGATTTCAGCCGGGCTTCCCGCCCCTTCAATCATGACACTTTGATACTCGGCTTGTAACCGAGCGTAGGAATCAAGCACAGTATTCATCGCGACTTTCTTATAATCGTGATAACCCGTTGCTTCCATATTAGAGAGCGCTCTGCCTTGCAGGATAACCTGCGCACCCGTGTCTGAATTTGGCTTGAGTAATACAGGGTTCATGTGTACCGATGGCTCAACGCCACACGCTTGCGCCTGAACAGCTTGCGCTCTCCCGATTTCGCCACCATCGGCCGTCACCGCACTATTGAGGGCCATGTTTTGCGGCTTAAAAGGGGCTACTTTTATTCCTCGACGTGCTAACACTCGGCATAAGCCTGCAACCAGCACACTTTTTCCAGCATCGGAAGTGGTGCCCTGCACCATCAATGACCTTAATGTTGATTCCATATTAACTCTACGATAGGCGTTTGCTGCTAATCATACCGTCACAGCCACACCTCACTCAATAAAATGAATGGAATATTAATGTTCTACTCAGAGTGTGTTCAACATCTTAGTGTTTAAATCGCTTCATCAAAACAACAAACCCATAAAGGAATTAAAAATGAAACGTACAACACTAGCCATCGCAGCTTCGATGATTATTGCTCCTGTTTTCGCTTTTGCAGGTAACCATAACCAAAACAGTAATACTATCAATTACAATGGTCCTATCGAACTTACGTCTGTGGAATCGTTGCTAAAAGACACCAATATGTTTACAGAAAAGCACGTTGTGGTTGAAGGAAAGTTGATTCGTCAAATCAGAAAAGACACATTCGTATTCAGTGATGGCAACGGTGAGATTCAAGTAGAACTGGATGATGATATCCACTTCACAGCGCCACTCAATGCCGAGACTAAGGTTCGCCTTTATGGCGAATATGAAGGAGGGCTGACACCTGAAATCGAAGTGGATCAGATCCAAGTTCTATAATCATTACTGTTTATTGCCCTCTTGATGGTAAAACACAAAAAATAAGATGGATTTTTTTGTGAAAATGGCCTGTAATTTGCAGGCCATTGCTGTATCTTATTCAGCTTAATTTTCATCTTTTCAGGACGAAGCGTACATGTATAAAAAAGCGTACTCACTAGGCCTAGTCGGTTTGTCATGTGTTCTTTCTTTCTCTGCGCAAGCTAACAATTTTAACTACAATTTCTTTGAAGTCAGAACCGCTATCAGCCCTGAATCTTCAGGCGCAGAATTTAGTACATATTTAACCGATAATACACACCTGATCGCTCGTTATGATTCAAGGTTTGACGGTGATTGGGATGCCGCTGGCGGAATTGGCTTTAACGGTCCAATAAACCAATTTGCTGATGTCTACGGACAAATGCTTGTTCACCACATTAGACCTACCGATGAACAGGGTGGCAAGAACGAAACCCAAATGGAATTTAATATCGGTAGCCGAATCTGGTTATCGAGCCAAATTGAAGCCCATATAAAGATGGGTAAGAATGATGAACACTCGGTATTTTGCGCTGGATTACGTTTTCACTCTACCGAACAATTATCGCTAGGTGCAGAAACTAAAAATAATGGAGTTTACGGGCCACAAATTGCCATGAGTGTCCGTTTTCAGTTCTAAAACCAGTTATTGAACTAAGAAGCGCGAGATGGTTTTTAGAATACTACGCGCTTTTTCTTACAATATGAATTGCCCTACAAACTTTGACATGCTCCACGATATCAACTATTTGGAAGCGACTTCTCATATTTCAGCGATATACTATGCACTTAATAACTTATGTGTGCCGCTATGTTTCGCTCTTTCTATAAATACTTAGCTCAATGGCTATTTGTTAGTGTCGTGCTTGGGATTGTGCCCTTTCTTTATTTCGTCAAAGAATTCGACAAAGCTCACGAACAAACTGTGCAAATGATCGAACAAAAAAGCCATTCTCAACTCGAATACAATAAGCACGAACTGCTTACTGCGTTTAATGACGTTTACAATTCCACTCAAATATTGTCAAACAACACCATGTTGTATAGCGCATTACGTCTTCCCTCCACCGAGAATATCGAAGCGGTTCAGGAATTTTGGCTATTAGCGGCTCGTATTCAACCCCTTTATTCTCGGCTCAGACTTTTTGATATAGCGGGTAACGAATTAATTCGCGTGAATCAGAGTAATGAATCAACAGAAGTCGTGCCAAGATCTCAACTAAAAAACAAATTACACCGAGACTATTTTCATAGTGCGCAAAACCTATCCCCCAACCAAATTCAGATCTTCGGTGTTGATAATGAAAGAGAAGAAGAAAATTATGGTACTGCTTCCCCGATAACTACAGCATTTAGGATTATTGCACCAATAGATTTTGATGGGAAAATACAGGGCTATCTTGTCGCAACTCTTAACTTAACCCAGTCGTACAAAAAATTTAACCAGAGTTTAAACTCACTGAGCCGCCCAGACATCATCAGTTTCAAGGGTCAGTATATTCATCCTGAAAATGAGATGTTATCTCAGAAAGAAAACCCGCCGAAATACCACATGCTGAATATGAACAGTGTCACCCCTTTGCTATGGAAAAGTATGCAAGAGCAAACTTCTGGCACAGCATGGGATAACAACCGCTGGTATAGTTTTACTCAAGTTCCTTTTCAATCCATTTTCCCTGAAATGGAGCCAATTTACCTAATTCAGTCATTAAATGGTGATGCGCTCAATCAATTGCTTTCAGCCACAGAGCTAAAAATTAGCTTTCAAGCGGTTGGCATCGCGCTATTAGTAATGACGATTGCCGCTGGTTTTATTCGTTGGAACGCAAATCACGATAAAAACAGCATTGAGAGCAAACTGGCTAGAGCGGCAATGAATGGTATGTCCGCCATGGTGATTACCGATCGCAATAACCGCATTATCAAAGTGAATAATGAGTTTACCCGGATCAGCGGCTACACCTTAGCCGAAGTGAGAGGTCAACAACCTTCCGTTTTTTCCTCCGGCAAACACAATCAAGCTTTTTACATGAATATGTGGAAAGTGCTACAAGACGAAGGGTTATGGGAAGGAGAAGTGATTAATAAACGCAAAGATGGTTCTATGCAAACCGAGATTTTGCGAATTCAAACCATCCGCGATTCAAACGGAATTATTCAGTTTTATGTGGCCTCATTTGTTGATATTAGCCATCGCAAAGAGCTAGAAAATCGCCTGCGTGAACTCAGCGAGAAAGATGCGCTCACCAACATTTGGAACCGCAGAAAATTTGATCAAGAAATGCGTTCAGAATGCTTACGCGTAAAACGTTACCAAGCTCAAGTGCAGTCGTGCCTAGCCATTATCGATATCGACCATTTTAAACGCATTAACGATAAATTAGGCCACGCAGAAGGCGATAAGATCATTCGTTCTGTCGCAACACAATTAAGTGAGCACCTAAGAGAAACGGACTTTTTAGCTCGTATCGGTGGCGAGGAATTTGCCATCATTATGCCTCATACGCCTCTGGCAGAAGCTGAATTAGTCATGCACCGTTTACGAGTAGCCGTTCACTTAAATCATCGTTTAGAAGTGTCGATCAGCGGTGGCATCACCGACATTACAGAAAAACCAGAAGAAGTGTATAAACGGGCCGATATTGCATTGTATGAGTCAAAGGCATCGGGACGTAATCTTATCTCCGTATTAACCAGTGTCGAGATCGAAGAATTGGCTTAACGACTAGCCCCCTTTAAGTGCATTGAGGAATAAAACGGGTTTATTTTCGTGCAATCATCACAAACTCAGTTTGTAACATATTGTTCGCTATCATTTTTACTTTTGGCTTAAAACTTGTACTACTCTCTAAGATGGTAAAGAAATTGCACATACTTAGGGAGAAATAAGATGCAAGAAACACTAACCGTTGTGTTAGCGGGTGGCATGGGTTCGCGGTTATCTCCGCTAACCGACGACAGAGCAAAACCGGCGGTACCCTTTGGTGGAAAATATCGAATCATTGATTTTACACTCACCAACTGCCTACACTCCGGTTTACGGAAGATTTTAGTTCTGACTCAATACAAATCTCATTCATTACAAAAACATTTACGTGATGGCTGGTCTATTTTTAATCCAGAACTCGGTGAATTCATCTCTGTTATCCCCCCGCAGATGAGAAAAGGCGGAAAATGGTACGAAGGAACGGCGGACGCTATCTATCATAATATGTGGTTGCTTTCACGCAGTGACGATAAATACGTTGTCGTCTTATCTGGTGATCATATTTACCGGATGGATTATGCTTCCATGCTAGCCGCTCACAAACAAAACAATGCGGCACTGACTATCGCCTGCATGGATGTCCCAAGAGAACAAGCTTCTGCCTTTGGCGTGATGAATGTGGATAATGATTTCAAGATCACCTCATTCATCGAAAAACCAAGTGACCCACCCTCCATGCCCAATAATCCTCATCGCAGCTTAGTTTCTATGGGGATCTACATTTTTGATATGGAAGTATTAAAAAGTGCTTTGATTCACGATGCAGAGCTAGAAAACTCGAGCCATGATTTTGGCAATGACATCATTCCCAAATTGATTGAAAGCCATGCTGTTTATGCACATGAGTTTTGCGGTGACCGAGGGCGAGTCGCTAAAGATTGTTACTGGCGTGATGTCGGAACACTTGATTCTTTTTATAACGCCAACATGGATTTACTCGAACCCGTTCCACCAATGAACTTATACCAAAAAAACTGGGCCATTCGTACCTACGAAGCGCAATACCCACCTGCGCGCACGGTTTCTTCTGCAACAGGTAACGAAGGTATATTCATTAATTCGATCATTTCAAACGGTGTGATTAACTCTGGAGGTTCTGTACAACACTCCATTATTTCTTCAAACGTCAGAATTGATGATGGTGCAACAGTGGTCGATAGCATTTTATTTGATGATGTTGAAGTCGGCGCAGGGTGTCAGCTCATGAGATGTATTATTGATAAACATGTAAAAATCCCTCCACATACTCAAATTGGCTTAAACCCAGTTGAAGATGCCCAGCGTTTCCGTATTTCAGAAAATGGCATTGTTGTGGTACCCGAAAGTTATCAATTCTAAACCTATATTTTTTTGCCCACTCAATTTATCCCTCATTAAAATGAAGCCTTAGCACACGCTAAGGCTTCTTACTTTACACTGAGTTCAAAACATACCGATTAATCACGCTCGGTTATGGGCACGTTGTTGCATCCCAAAACCAATTTGACTGAGTCGGTGACTCCCAAACGCCAGGGTTGTTTTTGGCAATAAAACATTTCCCGTTGTAAATCACAACATCGCCAGTTTTCACCTGTGTGGATCCGGGAACCCAAGTAATGACATTGCTAGGATTCGTGGTACCACCGGTATCGCCACCGCCAGTATCTCCACCGTCACTGCCACCAGAAGATAGGTCAGCAAGTGGAAGATCCGGTTGTTCAAACTTGAAGGCGTAATCGACACCATTAATGTTTACGCTGTAATTTGCAGGCCCAGAAATAGGCAGATAGTAAACCATATCCAACTCATACACGCCGCCTGCGGGCAGAGCTTTCCAGTTCGGTAAACTAAACGCTACGCGGTGCATGACACCGTCTAAGCCACCGACGTTGTTGGCGCGAGTATGGCCAGAAGCAATCACCTTCAAGCCACCACCAGATTGGTCTTTAGCATTATCAGGTGCAGATACGGGGATATCAAACTGGAACTCAGTACCACCTGGGATCTCTTGACCGGTGTTGTTAGTAAAGCTGATTTTCGGATTGATTGGGTAGTTTTGATCACCCACCTTAAATCCACCAACGGAGACCGCGATGTCTACAGTTTCACTGGCAATCGTTCCTGTTGCAAGCGTGTTACCATAAGGCGTTGCCGACTTAAACTTGTCATAAATTGCTTTCGTCATGGTATTACCCATGTGGTATTCGCCATTTCCGCTTGCACAAGCTTGCTCTGTTGAATCCACTTGAGTGCGTTGACCATTAGCGTCCAAGACATAACAGTTATAATCGCCCGCTAACTCCCAAAACATGATGCCGCCGATCTCTTTATCGATGACATAATCGGCTTTGGTGTTGATAGACTCTTTATCTTCAGTAGATAAGAACACCCCTTTATCGGCATTCCACAGCCAAGGCGCGACGGCAACGCTGTCATAGTGACGTTGGTAAAGACCGACAAGTTGATCGGCAGGTTCATTCACTGGATCAAGATTATAAGCCTGGGCGTAAGAGCCCCAAATTCCCTTCTCTAGGTTTTTGGCATGCCACATTGGGTTTGAACCTGCACCCATCTCGTTTCCTTTCGGATCGGTGTCGTGCCACATGTTGTCAATACCCACCGCGCCGTGGCCACAGTTGTTTTTCTCACCCTCACCAGTGCCCGGAGCACATTCAGCTTGGTTAGGTAATGCCGCTCGCCCCCATAAACCATTCTCTCCACCCGTGACACCTTGCCAGCCGCGCGTGTAGTAAGGAACGCCGATGTTGATGCGCCCTGCGGGCATAGAGCCGCGGAAATAGTGATAAGCCCAGTCAGTGTTGAGGTAACCAATACCACCGTATTGAGCCGTACCATACACGTTCCACTGTGCTAACTCTGAATCTTTACCAGTGTCGTACAAAGCCGCGTTGTGACCCACGTGATCATTCCATGCGCCGTGTAAGTCATAAGACATGATGTTCACATAATCAAGATACTGAGTGACATCAAACGTCTCCATACCGCGCAATAGATAACCGGAGGAAGGTGCTGCGATCGTCAGCATGTAATGGTGGCCATCTTGTGCCGATGCTTGATCAAGCTTCTGACGTAGTACCTTCATTAACTCTTGGTACGACGCCCATAAATAAGCACGGCGAGGTTCCATAATCGCTTTATCATCTGGATTACCTGCGCCCGCCATTGAGGTTGGATATTCATAGTCGATATCGACACCATCGAATTGATATTTACGAATCATTTCAACAGCCGATGTTGCAAATTTTTCAATACCAGCGTGGTTGATAGAGCCATCAGCGTTGGTTGTCATCGTATAAAAACCACCATCAGCGACACGGTTGCCTGCCGTATCAAAGTGCCCGCCAGTTTCAGCCCAGCCTCCGATAGAAATTAAGGTCTTAACATCAAATTTTTTCTTCGCTGTTGCCAATGCACCAAAATGACCTTTAAAGCCTAATGCAGGATCAATCTCAACCCCTGGCCACTCTTTGCCCACTGCCGCATTATTGGCATCGTTCACATCTCCCACATTCACTTTGCCATCGGAACCTATGCTGACGAAGGCATAGTTAATGTGCGTGAGCTGCTCCCATGGGATATCTTTTACAAGGTAAGCCGATTGCGGATCATCACCCGCACGCCAACTGGTGAAATAACCGATCACACGACGTGGATGATCCGCCCCCATGATCTCACGACCTTCCGCATCGTAAACGGTGCAATAAGGTACATTCACACCTTCGGTTTGATATAAACCATCAGGACGACAATTATTAGCTATTGGCGCGCCATTGACTGTTAAAGTCGCTAACATGGAATCTGTCGTCGCACCGAGGTTATCCGTGGCACGTGCAAACACCGCCAAGCTACCCGCTTTTGCCGTGGTGTATTCTAAGGTATACGGGGCACTAGCAGCCGTTCCAACCAGCGTTCCCGCAACGAAGAAATCGACCTTATCGACACTTCCATCAGCATCAGCAGCGTTTGCGGTTAAGGTGACTAAAGCCCCCACGTCAACGGAAGCCGCAGAAAGCGTAATATCAACGGTTGGGGCTTGGTTGCCTGGTTGTTGTGCTTCTTTCACCGTTAAGGTCGTTGCACTTTTCGTACTGACATCACCTTTATCATCGATGGCTACAACACTGAATTCATGCTGACCAGCGGTTGCGACCCACGTGGCTTTATAAGGTGCCGTGGTGACTATACCCACAATCGCACCATCGACAGAAAACTCGACTCGAGCAACGCTGCCGTCACTATCAATCGCGTTCGCGCTTAATATTACGGTATCACCGACAGCAATCACATCTGATGCGGACGGTGAAGAGAGATTTGCGGTGGGTAACTGGTTCTCACCACCGGAAGTGGCGCAAACGTCCAACACTTTCCACTGGGCATAATCACCAGAAAAGTTGGCTGGATCGTTACCTTGAGTCCAATAGTTGGCTTGGTAGGCGGTACCACTGTGCTGAACCTTGTTACCGCCAGTATAAACTTTTGACGATTCCCAAGGGCTTAGTGTCGTGCAATCAACTGCTGCATAGCTGTTAAAAGCCATCAAGCAAGAGGCGGTTAAAGTGCTTAGCGTAAAAACGCCCTTCGCCACTTTCCTATTGTTTAAATGCATAGCTGCTCATTCCTTAAGTTATTGTTTAACTATAAAAAGCCTCGTGTCAAGAAGAAACCAGACTTTAATTCTCACGTGAAACAACTGTAGGACAGAGCGAAAAATAAGCACTTAAATTTGTTCAAATATCAAAAATCACTCGCAACAAGTTGCTCTATTTCTGCAAAATAAACACCGTTATTTTGCATCAACAACTAATTATTGATTAATTTTCCAATCCTAAAAAAAGCCCACAAATTGGAATAATATGCGGGCTATCTACTTGTTATTTGACTTACGCGCTATAGAAAATAGCGATTAATATGCAACAACACTGGTTGTTATGAAAATGTAGAATTAATCTTTATACGTTACCTAACGCTGTTCGCCTCTTGGTGTTTCATTAAAATGTCGCTTATATTCTCGACTAAACTGAGATGCGCTGGCATAACCAACTAAACGAGCTGCATCGTTCACACGCTTGCCTTCAACACGGATTAACTCTTTCGCCCTGTTAAGCCTGACCTTTTTTAAATATTGTAAAGGAGATTCTAACGTCACCAGCCTAAAAGCATGGTGAAACGCCGAAACACTCATATTGGCTTCTTCGGCGAGCAACTGGACAGTAATGGACTGATCATATTCTTGATGTACTTTGCTCAACGCTTTGGCTATCCGTGCGTAATGCCCTTCTTGATGGGCGAGATCAAAAAGCACATAACCATGCTCGCTGGTTAATGCCCGAAACACAATCTCCTCGACTAAGCTTTCGCCAAGCACTTTAGCTTCAAGATCATCAACCAATGCAGACATCAAACGAATCGCACTTGCTTGCATCTTTGCGCCCATTTCTACTGATTTCAGCCCGCATTTTGATTTGTCTATGCAATCAGACAAAAAACCAGAAGCCTCAAGTCGATCAACCTGTTTAAGGAGAAGTGAGTGATCGATATTAATAGTCAAGCCCAATAACGGTTCACTTTCTGACGCAAAAGCTTCGCACTCAAGTGGTAAAGGTACCCCAACAACCAAGTAATCATTGGGGCCATAATTTACGGGTTGGCTACCAATATGAATGCGTTTATGTCCTTGCCCCAACAATATGATACCGGATTGATACACAAGGGGTTGTCTACCATTACCGCGGCTGCTGCGATAAAACAATACGCCCGGCACTGCCGTTTGGTGAATACCTTCCAAATGATCTAAAGATTGTTTTTCAATGTATTGCTGCATCAGTTGCGCCAGTTTACTCATAATGCCCCCTTATCAAAACTGAAGGAAGAATACGACAATTAGAGAATTAGGCAATTAATTTCGAGAAATTGGTCTATATTGACTGGATAATTAATACTAATATGCACATCGTAAAACACTGCCTTGGAGGCGCCGCCTCCTTTTCTATAAGCAAAGGTGAGAATAATGAAATTTACTTATGTTAACCCTACTCTAATTCACTTCGGCCAAGGCCAAATCTCGGCGATCAGTCAGGCGATTCCAACTGACCAAAAAGTACTGGTGATCTACGGTGGCGGTTCGATCAAAAAAAATGGTGTTTATGACCAAGTCGTGAGTGCACTCACTGACCACCAATGGGTCGAGTTTTCAGGTGTAGAAGCAAACCCAACCAAAGAAACCTTAGATAAAGCGGTTGCTATCGTCAAAGAACAGGACATCGACTTTATTCTTGCCGTGGGTGGTGGTTCGGTTATCGATGGTTCAAAATACGTTGCCGCGGCGGCTAAATATGATGGGGATGGCTGGGACATCATGGTGGGTAAACATCAAGTTACTGAAGCTACGCCTATCGGTGCAATTCTGACTCTGCCAGCAACCGGTTCTGAATCCAACATGGGCGCGGTAATTACCAAAGCACAAACACAAGACAAACTGGCCTTTATGGCTCCAGCGGTACAGCCTAAGTTCGCAGTGCTTGATCCAGATGTAATGAAATCACTGCCTGAGCGCCAGTTGATCAACGGTATTGTTGATGCTTGGGTACACGTCTGTGAGCAATATTTAACCTTGCCAACCAATGCGATGGTTCAAGACGGCTATGCCGAAACTTTACTTAAAAACTTGCTGGTATTGGGTCAACAATATGACCAGCGTGATAATGATGGATGGCGAGCAAACCTGATGTGGACAGCGAACCAAGCACTAAATGGCCTGATCGGTACTGGCGTTCCACAAGATTGGGCGACTCATATGATTGGTCACGAGTTCACCGCATTATGGCATGTTGATCACGCCCGTTCGCTAGCGATTGTGCAACCTTCCCTACTGCGCAATCAACTTGAGAACAAACGCGCTAAACTTGAGCAAATGGGCAAAAATGTCTTTGGACTCAATCAAACTAGCGATCTTGCCTTACGCACAATCGATGCGATTGAAGCCTTCTACCACAGCTTGAATGTTCCAACTCAATTTGCGGATCATAACAGTAGCAAGCAAGCGGCCATAGACGCAGTTATCGCTCAACTGAACGCACATGGAATGCTTGTTTTGGGTGAACAGCAAGCCATCACGCTTGAAAAATCACGGGAAATTTTGGAACAAGCTATCATTTAGCCTCATTTTTTAGACGAGTGAATAGTGATTTCCACATTCCAATAGCATAGATTCAGCTACATCAAGCAGCGCAATTGGGCGCTGCTTTTTTTGTACTTTTTTTGTATTGGATACTTTATGTAGCGGCCTTTCATTACCATGCCAGCATTATCAAACTGATCCACCAATTCATCATCTGCTTGCGATTTATTTTAAAAAATCCATGATCTAACCGATTCTGCTAGCAAAACATATAAATCGCTATCTATTGGAAGAATACATTATAGTGTTATTATTGCGTTGCATATCAAATATATAAATACCATCTCCAGAATATAATAATTTTATATTTTCATTATGGCTGTATGCGGTTCTTGCTTTCAGCCTTATAAATAACTCAGCACTATCTATATCAACCACTGATACAGGATTAAATTCACTCATACTATAAGTGAGAATATAGTCACCTCGTGCATCACCTTCTTTTATCTCTCCTTTCGATGAAAAAACAGCAATATCATCAATACCTATAGATTGTAAATATGTTTGGCTAGTAAAGTCGTTGTTTTTTATATTAGTAGATATTTTTATGTGTGATACTTCCTTTGAAGTATTGATAACATAAAGTGACGCATAGTATTCACTTGATTTGGAATAATAATGTTTATAACACAAGGATATAATAAGGGTTATTAGACTAATGAAAATAAACATTATAGAACGCATACATATTTCTCTTTTTCTATTGCACCTTTTATGACACATTCAGCCTTATCTAATTCTTCAAGGCGAAATGTGAAGGAGAGAGCGTGCTTGCCTATGTTATAAGACAAACTTATTATACTACCTGTCAAATCATAAAAAACAAGTGATCCACTTGGGGCTAGCGATATAAGATTAATTATTTTCGATGGGATATTTAGATCTTTATTTTTAATTATTTTATATTTTTTACCTTCAATATTAATTGTAATTTCCTCATAGCCAACATTAATAAAACTAGAGTCACGATCATAAATAACTTCATACAGTGTCGCAAGAGACATGAATAACAATACAAAACAAACCAGATAAGAAATTATATTCTTAAATCTAACATTTAAAGAAGAACTCTTATACTTGATAAATGCCCTAGCATCCAAACCCTCACCAATGACCCTAGCATTTTCAATAACACTAAAATCTCTAGCTTCATCACATTTTTTTTCATAAATATTAGACTTTAAGTTCAAACGATAGCCTAAGCGAGGAATTGTTTGAATGACATCATCATGAAAATGACATTCTCTAAAAACTTTTCGGAGATTTGAAATTGATTTAGCTAAAGAGGTTTCTGCAACAACTCTACCGGTCCAAGAATATTCTATGATTTGGGTTTTACTTACTATATTACCGTTATTTTTAATAAGGAAATCAAGGATTCTCGCTTCTGTATACGCGAGTTGATAGATTTTTTTATCATAAATAAATTCAGAGTCAGTGACCCGAAACTCCAGCATACCATCCAATAT
>NZ_CAWPDB010000134.1:0-28322 GCF_963886625.1 Vibrio sp. V23_P3S9T160 | reverse complement strand
ATCTTACACCATATAGTATGAGTAGTTGAATTCTGGCTTAGTGACTATAAAATACCAATGGTTGGATAACTTATGATGAAAGGAGCATCTCTTAATTATTAATAATACATTCATTAACACATATGACGATGATTCAGGGATAATAATAAAAAAAGCCAGCAAATGCTGGCTTATGCACTAAATCCAAGGCTAGTCGCAATATCACAGCGACGATCTAATACCCATTGACTATCAAATGGCCCCCAATCAGAGAGTTGATAGTAACCATCATTGTGACGCCTTCCATCTTGAACAAACATCAGTTCAATCCCTATTCCTGGCAGTGCTTTCAGGACATCCTGAATCGTACGGCGAGGCCACCCCGTTTTTTCGATGAGTTTGGGCACGTTTGGTCTTTCAAGGCTTTCTACTAACAAAGCTAAATACAGTCGCCTTGCAAAAACAGGACTCAGTTCCATTGACACCTCCTATTACTGTGCCACTTCATTATTTCTGTTTTCACATTTAGAGTGTTGCGTTCGATCAATAACTTTCCAATCGTAAGCAACTGAAACACATTTTTTTTAAACAACGAAATAAAAGCATCTCTATTTTGTAAGCCACAGCGCTTCCTGATAGGATTTGACCATTAAAAAAATAATACGCCTCAACAAGGATTTTTATGACGATCACCATGTATGGCATTCCCAACTGCGACACCATTAAAAAAGCACGGAAATGGTTGGAAGCTGCGGGGGTGGATTACCAATTCCATGACTACCGTAAACAAGGTATTGATGCCGAGCTCGTGGCTCAATTTTGCCAAGCGCTTGGTTGGGAAAATGTACTCAATAAACGCGGTACAACCTTTCGTCAGCTCACGCCCTCACAAAAAGAGTCATTAGATGCTAACAATGCAGTGACCTTGCTGGTTGAACAGCCTGCTATGATCAAACGACCTATTTTATTGGTCGACACCCATTACCATCTCGGTTTTAATGCTCAGCAATACGCTACTATTTTCTCTTAATACAAGGATTTCAAGGATGACAGACAGCCCTGTACTGGCGCTTGCAAAAGATCTCATTAGTCGCCAATCAGTAACTCCTGAGGATGCAGGTTGCCAAGACCTGATGATTAAACGCTTACAAGCGCTAGGGTTTGAAGTGGAAACAATGGTCTTTGAAGATACCACTAATTTTTGGGCTCGCCGCGGTACTCAGTCGCCTCTTTTTGCCTTTGCTGGCCATACGGATGTGGTTCCCGCGGGTCCTTTAGCGCAGTGGCATACAGCGCCGTTTGAACCTACTGTAATTGATGGTTATTTACATGGGCGCGGGGCGGCAGATATGAAAGGCTCGCTTGCTTGCATGGTTGTCGCTGTCGAGCGCTTTATTGAACAGCACCCTAACCATCAAGGTTCGATTGCCTTTTTGATCACTTCAGATGAAGAAGGGCCATTTATCAATGGTACCACTCGCGTAGTCGATGCGTTAATGGCGCGTAATGAGCCAATTGATATGTGTATCGTCGGTGAGCCATCGAGTACATTAAATGTGGGCGATGTGATAAAAAATGGCCGTCGTGGCTCAATTACAGGCGATCTACAGATAAAAGGGATTCAAGGACACGTTGCTTATCCTCACCTTGCTAATAACCCGATTCACCAAGCCTTGCCTGCGTTAGCCGAACTTGCGGCAATAAAATGGGATGAAGGGAACGCTTATTTCCCACCGACCAGCTTCCAAATTCCAAACTTGCAAGCTGGCACGGGAGCATCAAACGTCATCCCCGGTGAGTTTGACGTGCAGTTTAACTTCCGTTTCAGTACCGAGTTAACCGATGAAGAGATCAAGCGCCGCGTGCATTCTATCTTAGATGCCCATGGATTGGATTATGAATTGCGCTGGACGTTAAGCGGCCAACCTTTCTTGACCGATACGGGCTCATTACTGACTGCCGTCGTTAAAGCCGTCGATGAGGTGAACCACAAATCCCCAGAGCTATTGACGACAGGGGGCACATCTGATGGACGCTTTATTGCCCAGATGGGCGCACAAGTGGTCGAACTTGGTCCTGTTAACGCGACAATTCATAAAGTTAACGAGTGCGTTAAGATTGCCGATTTAGAGAAACTGACGGATATGTACCAAAAAACCCTAGAGAATTTATTGGTGTAACCCATGACTCCAGAGCAGTTGACCGGACAAACCGACTCCCATTTAATATCAGTGCTGATTGGGCAGAAATCTTTCTTGGTTCACCCCGGGGTGATCCAAGATTTGCTCGCTCTAAAGCAAGCGGCTGACAACGCTGGTTTTGATTTCCATATCGCCAGTGGGTTTCGTGATTTTGAACGCCAGTTGAACATCTGGAATCGGAAAATGTCCGGGCAAGCCGAATTACTGGATAATAACAGTCAACCGGTAAACCCTGCTCAGTTAAGCGAAGAACAAAAGATATTCACGATTTTACGCTGGTCAGCGCTGCCCGGTAGCAGCCGCCACCATTGGGGGTGTGACTTTGATGTTTTTGATCGCAAAGCATTACCGACTGGTGTCATGCTCAAGCTTGAACCGTGGGAATATCTCTCAGGCCACCAAGCTCCTTTTTATCAATGGATGAAGGAGCATTTACCTAAGTTTGGTTTTTTCTTCCCCTACCAAGGAAAGAAAGGCGGTGTTGCGTTTGAACCTTGGCATATTAGCCACAAAACAGCGGCTAAAGACTGTCTTGACCTGTTGACGCCAAGCGTATTGGCGGCACAGCTTGAAAACATGCCGCTCCTAGGTGTGTCGACGGTACAAGAGAACTTAGATCGGATCTACACTCAGTACATTGTTAACATCAGCCAACCGGAGTCCTGATATGGAATTCATTACCAACCCTTGGGTTATCACTATTGTAATCTTAGCGGTGTTTATAGGTAATATTGCCGCGCTGAAATACACGGCTAACATGAAATTTGGCTTGAAAGGAAAGAAGAGTGATCTGGATAAACTCAACGAACTTGATAAGCACGAAGACTCAGATTCAGAGCAAAAATAAAGGGACTTTCGTCCCTTTATTTTTCATGGATTCGTCATCACAATTACTGACGCTCGGCAATCGCCGACAGTACAGGTACCATATCTTTCAGTAGTTCTTCTTCCACCGGCTTGCCGGCTGAATTGGTCACGTTGATCGAGGTACGGTTGCCTAGATCACCTAATAAGAAGGTGTAAGTTCCACTTTTCAGCGAGATAGGTTTCACCCCAATGTCTTGCCAAAAGGCGTCATCTGGCGCGGAGTATTTCGCTTTTATTGTACCTTGAGATTGATTGCGCTCTTCGAGCGTAAAACCGAACTGCGGCATAAGATTAGGCAAACGTTGCCACAGAACATCGTAAGAGGTACGAGCAATAATGACAGGGAAACCACTACGGTCACTGCCCATCGTAATGGGGATCTGTTTAACCAACTGTTGAGCTTTACGTGCTGCTTCTTGACGTAGATCGGTATCGTAACGAGCCGTGACCAAATTGGTCATGAACGCATTATAACGCTCTTTATTGGTGGCACTCACTGGCATCTCTTTGCCACCTTCACGCCAACCAGTCAATGAAATCTTAAAGCCAAAACGATTATTCGCCATCACTCGTGAGATTTGGTAGCGGCTACCAATCTCAACTTCTTCATCTTCAGAAACCCAAGTCACCCAATCAGTATCAATCTGGTTTTCACTTTGTGCAGCGATACCAATGTTTCGCTCTTTAAGCATGGCTAACGCAGTTTGCCACACCTTGTCGGCTTCATCTTGCTTGATCATCCATAATGTCACTTCGCCATTTTGGCGCTCGGCACGCGCGCCAGGGATCAATTCTAATACTTGTTGAGGAGGACGAATATCCACAGTACGGCCAATGCCACCTTGGAAGTCACCTTCTGGTATTTGGTAGTTAAGATAAAACTGCGGAGTGGCTCCTTCAGGAAGTTGCCACTCTTTTAGAGCCGGGGTTTCTAAATAAGCAAAATCATCTTTTGCTTGGCGACGCTGAGAAGCGTTACCAGCACATGCGCTTAAAACAAAAACAGCTAGTGAACTGATAACTAGCTGATGAGTAAATTTCATTCAAACTCCTAGACTGCCGAGGAAAAAGCCTCGGCACAATATTGAATCGATTTAGAAGATACAAGCTTCGGTCATGGCTTGGGCAACAGTTGGTCGTGCTGGTTCAGACAGTTCAGTCAAAGGTAGACGTAGATCACCATTTGTAATCAATCCCATTTTGTGAGCAGCCCATTTCACTGGAATCGGGCTCGACTCAACAAATAGACCTTTATGCAAAGGCATCAAACGTTGATTAATAAGCTCAGCCTCGTCGAATCGGCCTTCTAATGCTAAGTGCATCATCTGCGCCATATCTTTAGCGGCAATATTATTCGTCACCGAAATAACACCTTGTCCACCTAATTTAACAAACTCCAAACCCGTCGCGTCATCACCACTTAATAAAATAAAGTCTTTTCCACAAAGCTCACGATGAAGAGCCACTCGGCTCAAATCACCCGTTGCATCTTTTAAAGCGACAATCGTTTTAATTTCAGCAAGGCGAGCGACGGTTTCAGGACGCAAATCCACCGCTGTACGGCCTGGTACATTATAGAGAATCTGAGGGATATCAGTCTCTTGAGAAATTGCTTTGTAGTGTTGAAATAAACCTTCTTGGGTTGGTTTATTGTAATAAGGAGTCACACTTAAACAGCCAGCAATACCTGTGTTATTTAATAAACGACTAAACGTTACCGCTTCATGAGTAGCATTCGCACCCGTTCCCGCAATCACAGGAATACGTCCTTCGGCAAACTCGACGGTTTTTGCGACAACTTTGACATGCTCTTCAACGGTAAGCGTGGCAGATTCACCCGTTGTTCCGACGGCAACAATGGCGTCAGTTCCGGCTGTCACGTGAAAGTCCACCAGCTTCTTCAAACTAACAAAATCAACCTCACCATCATGATTAAACGGTGTAATGAGCGCTACGATACTTCCTGAAAACATGTCCATCTCCCTAATTTGTTACTTTCTGCATGGTACTGTAAGGCGATTGAAAAACACAAGGGATTAAATTCGCTTAATCAGCCCATTTGGATGAATATTTATCAGATGTTAGAGGTTTAACAAACAACATCAATTAAGGGCAAACTTTATAGCGGATCTGAATATGTCGATGTCAACAACACGTTATTTTCAAGACGGAGTTCTTAAAAAGCTATTCCACCACCGTTCCTCTATAATTTAACTGTGATAACATGCCCAAAACGATAAAAGTGAAGCGATATTATGACTCAGCATCTAGTGATCACTGCTGTAGGGACAGACCGCCCGGGTATCTGTAATGAAGTGGTACGTTTAGTTACGCAATCAGGCTGCAATATCATCGATAGCCGAATTGCTTTGTTTGGCAAAGAGTTCACGCTCATCATGCTGGTCTCTGGCAATACAAACCACATCACCCGAGTAGAGACAACCTTACCTCTATTAGGCCAACAACATGATCTCATCACTATCATGAAACGTACATCACCTCATGATTATCAAGATAATGCCTATACGGTTGAAGTGTTTGTTGAGTCTGAAGACAAAATTGGCCTAACAGAGAAATTCACTCAATTTTTTGCCAATCGTAATATTGGTATGGCTTCACTGAGTGCGCAGACGATTCATAAATCGAAGTTACATCTTGATCACGACCAATTTCATATTGCCATTACCGCCAGTGTCGATTCAGGGTGTAACTTAATGCAACTACAAGAAGAATTTGACAGTTTATGCAAGACACTGGATGTACAAGGTTCGCTCAACTTTATAAAAAACAGTCAATAAAAAGGAAGAATAATGAAAACGCTTACTGCAGGCACGCCAGCACCTGCTTTTTCACTTTTAGATCAAGATGGAAATACCGTTTCCCTTGCTGATTTCTCAGGGAAAAAGGTGTTGTTCTACTTTTACCCTAAAGCCATGACACCAGGTTGTACTGTTCAGGCTCAAGGCCTTCGAGATGTAAAAGCGGAACTCGATGCTCACAACGTAGTGGTACTCGGAGTCAGCACCGATCCCGTGAAGCGTTTAGGTAAATTCATTGGACGTGATCACTTAAACTTTACTTTATTATCCGATGAAGACCACGTGGTTGCTGAACAGTTCGGCGTATGGGGTGAGAAGAAGTTCATGGGCAAAGTGTATGATGGTCTACACCGGATTAGCTTTTTAATTAACGAGCAAGGTATCATTGAACAGGTTTTTGATAAATTCAAAACCAAAGATCACCATGAAGTGGTACTTGATTATCTAAACGCCCAATAATCAAAACTCGACCGAAATAAAAAATGCCAGTTCTTAATACTGGCATTTTTGTAACACGGCTAATCAAAAGTTGATGTGTAATTACACAATGAACTTATTGAGCAGAGCATCTTGCTCACGAACGTTTTCCGTTTGAACCTGCATTGCGAGATTGGCTTCTTCAGCAGATTGTGCCACTTGCGTCGACAAATCTTTAATCTTCACTGTATTGGTGTTGATCTCTTCAGCCACAAGGCTTTGCTCTTCTGCCGCAGATGCAATTTGGATATTCATGTCCGAAATCACTTGTATCGCATCACGAATACGGTTCAATGCCGAATTTGCCGTTTTCGCTTTATTCACCGCATCAACAGCCGTCGTTTTACTTTCATTCATAGCTGAAGAGACGGAACTCGCTCCTGCTTGTAATTGCTCAATCATACTGCGAATTTCAGTGGTCGATTGCTGAGTGCGCTGAGCTAGTGTACGCACTTCATCAGCAACAACGGCAAAACCACGGCCAGATTCACCCGCTCGAGCCGCTTCAATCGCCGCGTTTAAGGCAAGCAAGTTAGTTTGATCAGCAATGTCATTAATCACTTTCAAAATAGTTTCAATATTTGCCGTCGCGGACTCTAGGCCTTTCACCTCTTCCACCGCTTGGTCAATGCGGGCCGATAAATTGTCGATCGACAATGTCGTTTCACTGACCACACTGGAACCATCTTGCGTTGCTTCATCGGCTTCTTTCGCCGCTGCTGCTGCACCTTGCGCATTATTGGCGACTTCTGTCGATGTCACTGCCATTTCGTGCATTGCAGTGGCTAGTTGCTCTAACTCTTGTAACTGAGTGCGCATCGCTTCTGCTGACTCATGAGCACCTTGCACCGTGAGCTCTGTGCCACGCATGATCTCTTCACCAATCGCTTTTGATTGCGTGATCTGCTTTTGCAGCGTCTCAGTAAAGGTATTAAACCCTGATGCGAGTTGAGCAAACTCTTGGTCCGTATTGGTATCCAAGCGTTTGGTTAAATCCCCCTGCCCTGAGGCGACATCTTGAATCGCTTCATTGAGCACACCTAATGGACGCATTAACACTTTAATCAGTAGCGTCAAGCCAATCACACTCAACACAAGCCCAATTAACGTATAGATAATAGAGCTATTGCGTAATACGCCAATCGCATTGAAGGCGATGGATTCATCAACAATCGCACCGATGTACCAGTTCTCACTTGGAATATGAGTGAAGCTGACGAGATAACGGGTACCATCAATTTCAATCTGTTGGTCCCCCTCTTTCAGAGTCACTTGTGGTAAATAAGTCGATAACTTCTCACCATTATTTTTGGTATCAGGGTGGGCAATCGTCGCTCCGTCACCTGAAACAATAAAGAGGTAACCCGCATCGAATAAATTAATAGAGTTCACCAATTCAGCTAAACCCGTCAATTCCATATCGTAGAACATGGCACCAGAGAATCGACCTTGATCGTAAATAGGCGTACCAATAGAAATGATCACATTTTTGGTAGAAATATCGACATACGGCGCTGTAACGATAAGTTTTTTCGATGCTTTAGCATCCACAAACCAAGGGCGCTTGCGAGGATCGTAGTCACCGCTTGGTTCCCAACCGTCATCATTCTCCACCACTTTACCATCGGATTCATACCCTAACCCTATGGCTAAAAAGCTTTTTTTCAATTTCGGCTTTTCAAGAATATTTTTAACGTAATCCCGGTTGAGCGGATCAAGCTCAATCACTTCAGTCGTCGATTGAGCCAAGGTTTTTTTACTTTCCATTTCAGAAACAATGGTGTTTTTGACCCCAGCTTCCATTTCACTCAGACTTTTTGTAACTAGGGATTCTATTTCCGAGCGCACAATGCTCAGTTGCTGAATGGAAATAAGCGAGACGGTAACAAGCAGAAGTGCAGAAGAAGCTGCAACTATTTTTTGGCTAAACTTCATAAGTATCCCTCATTGATGCCAAATTAATTATCATTGTTGTGGTTATAGTTAGTTATCGCCAAGTTACAAAAAATCTATAGCTTTTTTACACATCCACTTAGTTCAGTCTAATCAATATTTACTATTTGGCAAAAAAAAAGCCCAAAACGATTACGGTTTAGGCTTCCTTAGAGATTCTGTTTACTCTCTATTTTTTATTTATAATTCAGTGATTTTAGGGTGATTCAGCCTCAACAACAGGTTCATCAGTGCTGGGCAAAGCATGCCATACTGCTTTTACTAGAGTGGCAAGAGGAATTGCAAAAAATACGCCCCAAAACCCCCATAGCCCACCAAAGACTAACACCGCGACAATGATAGCAACGGGATGTAGATTAACGGCTTCAGAAAATAGAACGGGAACCAATACGTTGCCATCCAAAGCTTGGATGATGCCATAAGCAATTAATAATGTGTAAAACGGCGGCGTCATGCCCCATTGGAAGAGACCAACGATGGCAACTGGCACTGTCACAGCGGCCGCGCCAATATAAGGGATCAAAACCGATAGACCCACAGCCACAGCAAGCAACACCGAATAGCGTAAATCAAGAATGGCAAAAGTGACGTAACTGATACTGCCGACAATCAGTATTTCTAACACTTTTCCACGGATGTAGTTTGAGATTTGTTGGTTCATCTCTTGCCATACTTTAGCAGCGAGTTTACGGTTGCGTGGCAACAACCCACTGGTCATTCGCAACATTTCATTCTTATCTTTCAATAAAAAGAACACCAGCAACGGCACTAAAATGAGATAGACACCCAAGGTGGCTAAACTTACAAGAGAAGCAAGTGACCCTTTAACGACACTTTCCCCCATACCTAAAGCCTGATTCTTCGCATTACTTATTACAGACTCAACAATCTGTAAGTTATCGAGTTCTGGATAACGTTCAGGAATACTTAAAATAAAGGTTTGTAATCCGCTGTACATATTAGGGATGTCATTAATTAAATTACCAACCTGCTTCCAAATGGTTGGAACTAAACCAAAGATAGCCAACAGCATCAAACCAACAAATAGCAAAACAACCAAAATTACAGAAACTGTCCTAGGAAGCCCAAAACGGCGCAATTGCATCACTGGCCACTCCAGTAAATATGCAAGGACAATCGCGACTAACAAGGGCGCAATCAAATGACCGAAGAAATATATCGTTATAAAACCAAAAAATAGGATAGCAACCAGACTAACGGCATGCGGATCAGAAAAGCGTCTTTGATACCAACGAGTTACCATTTCAAACATTTAATCGAGTTCCTTAATTACTTTTAGCCCAAAATAGCCGGGTGACGTGTTCCACTGGCAACGAAAGCCATGAGCAGACAAATATTTTTCTATATCCTGTCCTGAGCTGACGTCGTTGAGCCAAATGTTTAATACCTCACCCAAAACCAATTGAACAGTGTGACGCTTCGCAAGTAATAAAGCCATCGGACAACGCTGCTGGCGTAAATCCAGAATATTTGGTTCCATTCTTCTGCTCAATGCTTAATATAGGCCTGCCATTGTATCGAGTTTTGACTGGCATGCCAGTGTTTATCGATACTCAAACACCGGCTGGCTTACTCTTCTCTCTCTACAATTTTTGGCCGCTATTTTGAGTTGGAAACCAATTCACACATTCAATGTCATACAGACAAGAAGATCACGGAATATCACTGACAAATATGAAGTTTAAACGCGCTCGATCCTTACTTTGCCTCTGTATTACTGTGGCGATAAACGCCCCTTCCTTGAGCTATGCCGACACCATAGAGCTACCGGACATTGGAACAGTAGCAGGTTCAACCTTGACGATTGATCAAGAGCTTATTTATGGCGATGCTTATATGCGCATGCTGCGTAACAGCCAGCCAATCGTCAATGATCCGGTGATAAACGAGTACATCGATAGCCTAGGGCATAAATTGGTTGCCAATGCCAACGATGTAAAAACGCCGTTTACCTTTTTTATGATCCGCGATCGCAACATCAATGCGTTTGCCTTCTTTGGCGGTTATGTTGCGTTGCACTCTGGGTTGTTTTTGCATGCACAAACAGAAAGCGAACTCGCTTCGGTTCTTTCGCACGAAATTGCCCACGTCACGCAGCGCCATTTAGCACGCAGTATGGAAGACCAAGCCAGACGCTCACCAGCAACAATCGCCGCATTGGCAGGCTCTTTGTTACTGGCGATTGCGGCACCTGAAGTGGGCATTGCCGCCATTACCGCCACCACCGCAGGCAGTATGCAAAGCCAAATAAACTATACGCGCAGTAATGAAAAAGAGGCCGACCGATTTGGTATTGCAACGCTAGCCAAAGCGGGGTTTGATGCTCAAGCCATGCCAAGGTTTTTTGGCCGCCTCGCCGATGAATACCGTTACGCGAGTAAACCGCCACCGATGCTACTGACCCATCCGCTGCCAGAAGATCGGATTACCGACAGCCGTGAGCGCGCCCAACACTACCCGCTTATGCGCCTTCAACCTTCGTTGGATTATCATTTAGCACGCTCGCGAATTGTTGCTCGCTATGCTGGAATTGATAATGAAGCCGCTCTTGATTGGTTTAAGCGTGCGGAGAAAAAAGAAAATGCAGCTCTCATCCCAGCCTTCCAATACGGTAACGCCTTGGTCTATCTCGATAGTAAGCAACTCGAAAAATCACAGGCAATTTTATCAAAACTGGTTGCGCAAGACCCGACAAACAATTTCTATCTTGATGCGATGGCCGATCTTTATATCGATCTAAATCAAGCGGATAAAGCGCAAACCTTGCTAGAGAAGGCGCTTAAACAGAAACCGAACAATCCAACCTTAACAATTAACTACGCCAACAGCTTGTTAAAACAAGATAAATTATCTGACGCTATTCGAGTATTACAGCGCTACACCCATGACAACCCAAATGATCCCAACGGCTGGCATTTACTCTCAGAAGCGAGTATCAGCATTGGTAATAGCCAAGAAGATCTCGCCGCGCGAGCAGAGCTTCTAGCGCTCAAAGCCAATTGGAATAAAGCGATTCAGTATTACACTCAAGCGAGCCAACTTGCGAAACTTGGCAGCTTAGAACAAGCTCGCTACGATGCACGCATTGACCAATTGATGGTGCAACGAGACCGATTTTTATCACTCCAATAATCACAATACAACGAGGAGAAGTTATGTCAGTCGTGATTTATCACAACCCGAAATGCTCAAAAAGTCGTGAAACTCTGGCACTGCTGGAAGACCGCCAGTTAAAGCCACAGATCATCAAATACTTAGAGCAAGCGCCAACCATCGATCAGTTAAAAACCTTGTATGCTCAACTCAGGCTACAGCAGGTTCGTGACATGATTCGCACTAAAGAAGAGCTCTATAAAGAACTTGGCCTAAATGATGAGGCACTTACTGATGATCAGCTGTTTTCCGCCATGGCCGCGCACCCTAAGTTGATTGAGCGTCCCATTGTTGTCGCCAATGGTAAAGCGCGCCACGGCCGTCCACCAGAGCAAGTACTTGAGATTTTATGAGTATTAAAGTCGTCGTACTTTATTACAGCAGGCACGGTTCAACGCAAGCACTGGCACGGCAAATCGCACGCGGAATTGAAGCACAAGGCGCAATAGCGCTCTTGCGCACCGTTCCGGCGCTAGACAATCATGCAGAGCAAACGACCGATCCCTACCTGACTCTGGATGAGTTAAAGCAATGTGATGGTTTGGCTTTTGGCAGTCCAGTCTGGTTTGGCAATATGGCCGCGCCACTGAAGCATTTTTGGGACCAAACGACCCCTTTATGGATTAGCGGCGCATTAATTGATAAACCCGCTTGCGTGTTTACTTCTTCATCCTCTTTGCATGGCGGCCAAGAGAGTACGCAACAGAGTATGATGCTGCCACTGATGCATCATGGCATGTTAATCGTTGGCATCCCTTATTCAGAGCCTGCACTGCATACCACAACCGCTGGAGGCACGCCATATGGTGCAAGCCATGTCGCAACACACTCGCCACAACTCACTACGCACGAAAGTGAACTGGCTAAAAATTTAGGAAAACGGCTGGCAATGCTAGCCAGCCGATTAAAGGACAGATTATGACGGCAGAAATGATGCCAAGCACCAAGCAGTACCGATGGCTAGCTTTACTGAGTAACTTATCCCTAATTATATGGGTAGTTTTATGGCAATTATCGCTCTCTCCTCACCCTCATCTTAATCATCTTGCATTGGCCATTGCATGGGTTATCCCACTGCTTTTACCATTACCGGGAATTTTGGCCGGAAAACCCTACACTCACGCCTGGGCCAACTTTG
The DNA here is from genome assembly GCF_963886625.1 of Vibrio sp. V23_P3S9T160. NCBI lineage: Bacteria > Pseudomonadati > Pseudomonadota > Gammaproteobacteria > Vibrionales > Vibrionaceae > Vibrio > Vibrio sp. V23_P3S9T160. The sequence continues at coordinate 15,714 of NZ_CAWPDB010000134.1, read as the reverse complement.
TTTTAATGCTCTACTTTCTACACGCATTGACGCTGATTTATGTTGATGGAGGGGAGCGCTGGTTAGCGGTAGTGGAACTGCTACTGACATTTGCCGCTTTTGTCGGTAATACCTTGTATGCTCGCCATCGCGGTAAAGAGCTCGGACTGAAACTCAAGCGTCTATCTGAAGTAGAAAAACAAGAGAAAGCCAATTTTACCCACGATAATCAACCATAGAGTCAATCCATGACTGGATTGCCTATTCTTCTCATGCAAAAAGAGCCCTGATGGGCTCTTTTTGATTATCTCAGCATTTGTTCAAGGGGTGACTGAGTACTTTACGCTTGCCACTCAAAAGAGAGCACTCGCTTCACTGGTTCAGTGATGGCCGGAGATAATGACGATTCAGGTATGACTTGCAAAGAGCCTGACTCCACAGCAGAATCATCAACCTCTGCTGCTGGGGTAAGCTGTGTTGGCACACTCTCTGGCTGTGGGTCGTCAATTTTAGCGACTTTGCCCATGCGTAGCACTTCTTGCTCAAACTCGGACTCTGAAGCCAACAAATGCACTTCGAAAGTAATTTCCTCACCTTGAATCTTGAGAATGTCCAAAGAAGCAACAGAGCTTAAGCGCTTCAACTTATTCTCCAAGGTAAAGAAATCCATCGCATCATCAATCGGGCTAAAACGAGCAAGCAGCGAAGAAGAGGATTCACTGGCTACGATAACCGAGCTCTTTCTTGCATAGTAATCACTCAATTGATCGACCATTTGTTCAATGGCATCGTCACCAGACGCTTGACCAGACAGTGGCGCTTTCGTGGCTTGTGTCATTTGAGCGGCGGGTTGATCATACAAACTCCAACGCACACCATTACTTTGTACTCTGACCACCAATACCGCATCGGTTGGATAACGTTGGCTAGCCATGCTGATAGGCTGCACGAAACCGCCCCACAAATCCGATACTTCCACACCAGTAATATCATCAAAATCACCCACAGGCACTGTGATAGGCAAACCGCGAGTTTGAGTCGCGTCTTTAAGCTGTTTTAGCGTACTGCTACCAGAGTGTTCCCATGCAATGCTGCGCTCGTAACCTGACTCTTCAATCAACCAAATTAAAACATTAGCTCGGTTTTCAGGCCAAAATGGCAATTGAGCTTGAGTTAATAATGTGCGGATATGCGGTGCGCTGAACCCCATGGCAATCGAAGATTGCGCCCCATTTTGACCATAACTGATTTGCGCTAAATATTGCGAATTCTGCCTTAAAGCTTTTTGAATCACCTCATTGTTCACCGCATTCCTATCACCTGAAGCTCGAACAATCACTTCGCTCATCCCTTTAATACGAGCATTCGCGTCGGCATTGTCTTGCTGTTGATCAATCACGACTTCGGTATGGTATAAGTCGACCTTAGTTAAGGCATAAGCAGGGAGAGTGAGTAAGCTCATCACCAACATAGCTAAATAGCGCATACTGTTCCTATGATCTGTTTTGTGAACGTCGATGATAAGCAACTATCCGGTCCGCGGCAAGGAATCCACGGCAGAGTTCGGTGATAATTTCATCAACATTTGTGACTTTATTTGATCTAGTTTCAATGGCAATCGTTTGCAAAAGTGATAGAATCCCGCGAATTTTTATTTTGCTTCAGGGAAATCATGATGAAAAATGCCATCCAAGGCGCACAGATGCTCTTCGTCGCATTTGGTGCGCTGGTTCTTGTCCCGCTGTTAACTGGGCTTGATCCTAATGTTGCACTATTTGGCGCCGGTGTCGGTACCCTTTTATTCCAACTTATTACTCGCCGCTCTGTCCCCATCTTTCTTGCTTCTTCCTTTGCCTTTATTGCACCGATTATGTTTGGCATCCAAACTTGGGGCGTCGCCTCAACGATGGGCGGTTTAGTGGCCGCTGGTTTTGTCTACATACTACTGGGGGCGATCATCAAAGTCCGTGGTGTAGAAATCATCCACAAAATTTTACCTCCTGTGGTCGTTGGCCCGGTGATCATGGTGATTGGCTTAGGCCTTGCGCCTGTTGCTGTAAACATGGCGCTAGGTAAAACTGGAGATGGTTCAGTACAACTGATTAGCTCAGATGTAGCGATGTGGATCTCTTGCGTTTCACTGTTAACCACCATCACGATTAGCGTCTTTGCCAAAGGTTTTCTCAAACTGTTGCCGATCTGCGGCGGTATTTTTGCAGGCTATCTTTTGGGCCTCTATTTTGGTGTAGTGGATTTTACTCCTGTTACGCAAGCGGCTTGGCTGTCAATGCCGAACTTCACTTTCCCTGAGTTCAACATCAACGCGATCTTGTTCATGATCCCAGTAGCAATTGCTCCGGCAGTCGAACACGTGGGCGATATGCTCGCGATCTCAAACGTCACCGGTAAAGATTACATCAAGAAACCTGGGCTACATCGCACCATTGCGGGTGACGGTGTTGCCACCATCGCAGCCTCGATGCTGGGCGCGCCACCAAACACTACATACAGCGAAGTGACAGGCGCCGTAATGCTGACGAAAGCCTTTAATCCAGTAATCATGACTTGGGCTGCGATCACCGCGATTGTATTAGCATTGGTTGGTAAGCTGGGCGCGCTACTGCAAACCATTCCAATTCCAGTAATGGGCGGCATTATGATTTTGCTGTTCGGTTCAATTGCAACGGTTGGCCTAAACACACTGATTAAAAATCATGTCGATCTTCACAAGTCTCGCAACTTAGTGATTGTGGCAGTGACATTAGTGTTTGGTATCGGCGGCATGGCCTTTGGTATCGGAGAGTTTAGCCTACAAGGTGTCAGCTTATGCGGTATCGTAGCCATTATTCTAAACTTGATCCTTCCTAATGACTTAGGAGAAAACCATGTGGTGGATAACGCCCAGATGGAAGAAGAGATCAAACTGAAGAACTAATTTTGCCAGTCAATCCGGCCTCAATCGAGGCCGGATTTTTATTCTCTATTCTTGACACAATTCAACAAACTCACCTCGCGTTAATAACGCAAGATCGCTCGGTGCCAATTCAATCTCTAAACCGCGCTTACCTGCACTGACACAGATGGTCGATTGATCTTCTGCGCTGAGATGAATGAAGGTCGGTAGTGCTTTTTTCTGCCCAAGTGGGCTAATGCCACCGACCACATAACCCGTGGTTTTTTGCGCTATGTCTGGATTAGCCATTTCCGCTTTTTTCGACTTAGCCGCTTTGGCCGCACGCTTTAAGTTTAATTTTTGATCAACAGGAATAATCGCGACAGCGAGATTTTTCGGCTCGCCATTTAAGCAAAACAGCAGTGTTTTAAACACTTTTTTCGGATCTTGTCCCAAAACCTCAGCCGCTTCTAAACCATAACTGCTGTGATTAGGATCATGTTGATATTGATGGAGAGTGTGAGGAATCTTTTTCTTTTTCGCCAAATCAATCGCAGGTGTCATCGTGCTTATCTCAAAGTAACCATTAGTGCCGATAAAAAAGCGATGCCTAAGCACCGCCTTTAGTTAAAATGATTGCTCACAATGAGTCAAACTCTTTATCGCGCTATCACTTATAGACAATTTCGCCCGCTGGCGCATATTGGTTCACATCAATTGGACTGTGTGCTTCGAGGTAATCTTTCAATACTTCCGCGTCCACAAAGCCTGTATTGACATAACCTGGGTGATCGGAGATTTTTGGATAACCATCACCACCAGCTGCATTGTAGCTAGGCACGGTGAAGCGATACGTTTCGTCCAAACGGAGCTGCTTATCACCAATAAAGACGTTCGATACCTTACCATTGGCCACTGTCATCGAAATCCCCGCGAATTGTACATAAGCGCCAGAATCAACAGGTTTGGTCGCCACTTCATTGAGGTAATCCAACACTTCAGCCCCGGTCATATCGGTATAAGTGAGAATATTGGCAAAAGGTTGTACTTTAAGCACATCTTTATAAGTGATTTTTCCTGCATCAATCGAATCACGCACGCCGCCAGAATTCATCACCGCAAAGTCGGCTTTTGCACGTTCCATATGAGAAAGTGCAATCAAACGGCCTAAATTTGTTTGTTGGAAACGCACAACGTTGCGATCCCCTTCTAACTTGCCATTACTTTGTGCAATGACCACATTCAGTTTCTCTTGACCTTGTTCTTGATATGGGCGCAAAAAGTTAAGCATTTCTGGATCTTCAGCGATTTGATCTTGAATCAGTACGCGCTTACTCTCGCCATTCACTTTCACTTTTTTCTTCAAGTTTACGGGGATCAGGTTGTAGCTCACCATGTTCAGTTCACCATTACGGAATTCGTAATCCGCACGGCCAACATACTTACCCCATTCATGCGCTTGCACTATGTAAGTACCGTTTTGCATATCAGGCTTACATTCATCTCCCGGATGGAAGTTTTTCTTCACCACATTAGGGCCTTCCATGCAGACAGGCTCTTGAGAGTGGCCGCCGACGATCATATCGAGAGAACCTTCATCCAAGTATCGTGCAAGCGCAACATCACCCGGTGCATTCACACCACGTTGACCATTTTCATAATGGCCCATGTGGGTAACGGCAAAAATAAGGTCCGGCTTTTCCGTTTTCTCAATTTCTGCGATCAGTTTTTTCGCTTCTTCTTTTGGATCTCTAAACTCAATACCACCAATGTATTCAGGGTTGCCGATTTTAGCGGTATCTTCAGTCGTTAAACCGATAACCGCTATTTTTACGCCCTGTTTATCAAACATTTGGTAGGCTTGGAATAGACGTTTTCCGGTCGCTTTATCGTAAATGTTGGCCGACAGCATTGGGAAATTCGCCCACTCTTTTTGCTTAAACAGAACCTCGAGCGGGTTATCGAATTCATGGTTACCTAACGCCATCGCATCATAACCAATCTTGCTCATACCTTTAAAATCAGGCTCTGCATCTTGCAGATCAGATTCAGGAACTCCGGTATTAATATCGCCACCAGAAAGAAGCAGTACGCTGCCGCCTTCAGCTTCAATATCAGAGCGAAGATCGTCGATCAGCGTTTTACGTGCAGCCATACCATACTCGCCATATTTGTTTTGCCAGAAACGACCGTGGTGGTCATTAGTGTGTAACACGGTGAGTTTATAAGTCGTATCTTCTTTCCACTCATGAGTGGGTTGAGTTGCGCAACCCATAAGGGCTGTAAGAATAGCCGCGCTGAGCGCTGTTTTTAGAATAAGACGTTGTTTCATTATCATACCTTTGAACTTGAAAAATCCACTGCTTGTGAGGGGGAGGTCATGGTCAACGTTGCAAACACAAAATCAAGCCATACCAATAAACTTGACCCAGTTTAAATTAACATCTCAAAGGTGACAGATTGATTTCATATTTATGTAGAATTGATCACTATAAAATCAATTCAAAAATGTAACGGTTGCCACAGGTTACACGTGAAATTTTAATGGATCACAGGCAATCGTTTTCTTTCCTAAAAACGAAAAAATAAGGAAAAGTGAGCACTTAGACAAGATAAACAGGTTTGGGAAACATTCGATAAAATTTGACCACCTTACGGTGGCCAAATTATGAGTGGTAGATCCAACAAAAAATCAGCGGATATCGATATGAGCAAAGCTCTTGATCAAATCATCTAACGCTTTCATTTGTGCGAGGAAAGGTTCAAGTTTATCCAAAGGCAGTGCCGATGGACCATCGCAACGCGCTTTATCTGGGTTTGGATGCGCTTCAATAAAAAGGCCCGCAATCCCGGCAGCAAGACCTGATTTTGCTAACTCAACTGTCTGTTCACGACGCCCACCAGAAGCTGCGCCAGAAGGGTCGCGCATTTGCAGTGAATGGGTCACATCAAAAATAATTGGGCTGCCGTTTGATACTTTTTTCATCACACCAAAACCCAACATATCAACGACCAGATTATCATAGCCATGGCAAGCACCACGTTCACACAAAATCACTTTGTCGTTGCCGCACTCTGCAAATTTTTCCACGATATTGCCCACTTGGCCAGGGCTCATAAATTGTGGTTTTTTCACGTTGATCACTGCACCTGTTTTCGCCATCGCTTCGACAAGGTCAGTTTGACGAGCAAGAAACGCTGGCAGTTGAATCACATCAACCACCTCAGACACAGGCTGAGCTTGAGCTTCTGTGTGCACGTCAGTGATGATTTTGACGCCAAAGGTCTCTTTTAGCTCTTGGAAAATTTTCATTCCCTCTTCCAAGCCGGGGCCACGATAAGAGTGAACAGAGCTGCGGTTTGCTTTATCAAAAGAAGCTTTAAACACATAAGGGATGCCGAGTTTATCGGTCACTTTCACGTAATGCTCACAGATTTGCATCGCTAAATCACGGGATTCAAGGACGTTCATTCCAGCAAACAGAGTAAACGGTTTGTCGTTAGCAACGGGAATATCACCCACGTGGACGATTTTTTGTTCCATTTTATTCTCTCTCATTTAGCGGTTAATGCAGCGTAATAGCTTCAAAGCTTAATGCATTAACTTGATTTTTTAATAACTCAGCCGCCGGATCATTCGGACAATGATCAATAAAGTATTGATAATCGGATAAGGCAATTTGGTGACAATCCAGTTGCTGATAGATAAAGCCGCGATCGCGGATTTCATACGGATCATCAGGAACAAAAGTCAGCGCTAAATCAGTACAACGCAGCGCTAAGGTATAACGCTCTTCTCTTAATAGTGCGCTCTTTAGTAGTGCCAACCAACGACCGATCACCGTCGGATTATCTGTCACTTCCAAATGACTCGATTTCAGCTGAGACAAGACCCCTTTATGCCCAACTAACCACGCTTGTAGTATATGTAATGAGACGGTTTCACCAGTAAAAGGGTTAATATAAATCGGTGATTCATCGCACCAATGCAACTGCAATAAAAACTGTGTGGGAAAGGTAATACCTTGTAAAGGAAAGCCTAGCTTGCGCGCAAAATAGAGCAACAGCGCACCTAAACTGACGGGAATACCTTTGCGGTGCTGCAATACTTTATCGATGAAGGCATTACGTGAATCAAAATAAGCCTCTCTGTCACCGCGAAAACCCCATTGTTGGTAAAACAGATGCAACAACGCTTCGAAACGCTGTTTTTCATCCTGTTCATTAGCTAACTCGTGTTTTGCTTGTGTAAGCAAACGGGCCAACTCTTGGCGTGCCCATTCATCCTCAGTTTCAGGATTGACGGCCTTGTTTAAGATCAGCGCCCCTTCCACCAATTCCATTGCATCAAAATCTTCATCGAACCATTCAAACATAATGCCGCTCGGATGCTGTTAGCCTAAAAACATAGCCGTTTTTACGATGGCGATTTTTCCCGCCATAGCAAGCCAACCTAATGCGCCCAAAAAAGCAAAGGTACGCAACAGCTTATTCCTACCCAGTTTGAGCGCAAAGAAGCCCAGCGCAATGTACGCCATCACACAAGTCAGCTTCTCAGTTAACCAAGGTGCGGCTGGGGTAAATGGGATAAAACCAGACATCACAATCAACGCGATACCCGATAACAACAACAGCGAATCGTTAATATGAGGAAAACGTTTCAAAAAAGGGTGTTGCAGCCATTTGGAATCCATCATCATCAAGGCATAACGTACCGACAACAATAGTGCACTGATCGCAATGGTCAGTAGATGAAAATGTTTTAATCCTTCGTACATGATGCTCTCTCTTCTGAGTGCGAATATTGACCCAGTGTCACTCGGTCATTACCCGCATAATCCTTTTCTGTCACTACATGGTGATAGCCGAGTGACTCAAATAACGCTCTGACTGCCGCCCCTTGATCATAACCATGTTCAAACAGCAGCCAGCCTTGTTGCTGCAAATAGTGACGCGCATTCTCTGCAATGTGTTTAATGTCAGCCAAGCCTTTGTCTTTGGCCACCAGCGCACTTAAAGGCTCAAAACGTACATCCCCCTGCGTGAGATGGGGATCATTTTCTTCAATATACGGTGGATTGGAGACAATTAAAGCAAACTTTGTACCGAGCTTTAAAGGTTCAAACCAACTACCTTGTAAAAATGTGACATTGGTAATAGTTAAACGCTGCGCGTTTTCCAACGCTAAAGCTTGCGCTTCTGGGCGTAAGTCGATACCAACCACATGACGTTCAGGTAACTCAGACGCTAACGCTAATGCGATTGCGCCAGTTCCTGTGCCTAAGTCCAAAATATCCCCTTGCGTCTGCTGGCTTTTTTCTAACGCAATTTCAACCAAACGTTCAGTATCCGGCCGAGGAATTAATGTCGAAGGCGAAACTTTCAGTGGCAGCGACCAAAACTCACGTTCCCCGACCAAATAGGCCACAGGCTCCCCCGTCACTCGACGCGTAATCAGCGAGCAAAATTGCCGTGACTGCGTTTCGCTCAAGGTCTTTTCAGGCCAAGTCAGCAGATAAGAACGTGGTTTATCCAGTACATGGCAAAGCAGCACCGCTGCATCCACAGAAGGCGAATCACTGCCGCCTTCTTGGAGTTGAGCAATCGCGGCTTTCAACGCATCATCAATACGAGATAACGTCATGAGATCAGTGTTGATCGGCAAGAGCGGCAAGTTGGTCTGCTTGATATTCTTGAATGATTGGATCAATCAAGCTTTGCAGATCCCCTTCCATCACTTCATTAAGACGATAGATGGTTAAGTTAATACGATGATCGGAAACGCGGCCTTGCGGATAGTTGTAAGTACGAATACGGTCGCTACGATCACCAGAACCCAGTAGGTTACGACGAGTATCGGACACTTCGGCTGCGCGCTTCGCTTCTTCCGCTTGTGCAATACGAGCGGCCAATACGGCCATCGCTTTGGCTTTGTTTTTGTGCTGTGAACGCTCGTCCTGACACTCAACTACCGTGCCTGTTGGTAAGTGGGTAATACGGATCGCAGAGTCGGTGGTGTTTACGTGCTGACCACCCGCGCCCGATGAGCGGAAAGTGTCAATTTTCAGATCGCTAGCTTTAATTTCTGGAATTTCTGCTTCAGGAATTTCGGGCATGATCGCGACGGTACAAGCGGAAGTATGCACACGACCTTGAGATTCCGTGGCTGGAACACGCTGTACGCGGTGACCGCCTGATTCAAACTTAAGCACACCGTAAGCGCCATCACCACTCACTTTAGCAATCACTTCTTTATAGCCACCATGCTCAGCATAACTAGCGGACATAATTTCGATACGCCAGCTCATCTTCTCAGCATAACGGCTATACATACGGAACAGATCGCCAGCAAAAATACCCGCCTCATCACCGCCCGCCCCTGCACGAATTTCTAAGAAGCAGTTGCGATCATCGTTCGGATCTTTTGGTAGCAGCAGAATTTGCAATTCATCAGTGAGACGTTCGATCGTCGCTTTGGCTATTTTGATTTCCTCTTGAGCCATCTCACGCATCTCGGCGTCTTCTTCTTTGGTCATCTCTTCCGCGGCAACCAAATCCTCTTGCGCTTGTTGGTAAGCTTGGAAGCATTTAGTGACTTCCTCAAGCTGAGAGTACTCTTTTGACAAAGTACGGAATTTGTTTTGATCACTAATTACGGTAGGCTCGCCAAGCAGGCGCTGAACCTCTTCGTAACGCTCAACAAGGGATTCAAGCTTAACTAAAATCGACGCTTTCATAGTTTCTTCTTTAATTCGGAGTGACGGATATTATCGAGGGTCGTCAAGACCCAAACTTTGTCTAATCACGGCCAATTTAGCCGGTTCACCTAACTCGGCAGCGCTTTGCAATGCTCGGGTTGGTGTGTGGATCAATCGATTGGTGAGTTTGTTACTTAACTCAAGTAACACTTTTTCAGGATCGCCCCCTGCAGCCAGTGCCTGCAAGCTTTTGCTGAGCAATTCTTGACGAATTTCGTTGGCCGATTGACGGTATTCTCGGATGCTGTCTACTGCTTGCAAGGAGCGCATCCAGCTCATAAAGGCAGCGCTCTCTTCACTGACAATCGCTTCAGCTTGAATGGCTTCAACTTTACGCTGTTCCATATTGCTGTCTACAATCGACTGAAGATCATCAACCGTATACAGATAGGCATCGTTTAAATCCCCGACCTGCGATTCAATATCACGAGGCACGGCAATATCAATCAGTAACATGGGTTGATGGCGGCGCACTTTAATCGCACTTTCTACCATCCCTTTGCCAATAATCGGCAGTGGGCTGGCGGTTGAACTGATGACGATATCCGCGTGAGCGAGATAGTCAGGTATCTCATTGAGTGCAATCACTTCAGCGTCAAACTGCTGTGCAAGCCCCATCGCTCGCTCGCGGGTTCGGTTGGCGACTATCATACGTTTACATTGATGACTTGCTAAATGCTTCGCAACCAGTTCGATGGTTTCACCCGCCCCAACCAACATTACCGTTGAATCAGAGAGTGATTCAAAGATCTGCTTTGCCAACGTACAAGCAGCATAAGCCACCGAGACCGCACTGCCGCCTATTTCGGTTTCGGTGCGCACACGCTTAGCTACCGAGAATGCTTTTTGAAATAGTTTCTCAATCGCTGAATCAGCCGCGTTATGCTCGCGAGCATCCGCATAGGCTTGCTTCACCTGCCCTAAAATCTGCGGCTCACCCAATACCAGTGAATCCAGACCACAAGCCACTCGCATCAAATGACGAATAGCGGCTTGTTCTTCGTGTACATACAAACTCGGTTTAAGATCTTCAGGATTCACATGATGGAACTGAGACAACCAATCGATTAACTTACTTTTGCTCGATGATTTTACATCACAATAAATTTCCGTGCGATTACAGGTAGAGACAATAACGCTACCTTGAACGCTGGAACTGGACGCAAGTTGTCGCAAGGCTTCTGATAATTTATCAGGACCAAACGCCACTTTCTCTCGCAGTTCTACCGACGCTGTATTGTGATTTATTCCAATAGCAAGCAAGGACATCTATAGAGGTTTCTCGGTTCAGGAAATGTAAATAGGAGCCGAATTTTACTTGATGCCCTGTTTTAATGAAAGGGCAACAGGGATTTGTTTTCCCGACTTCGTGATATCAATGATATAGTGAGGCGTTTTTACGGCCTTCACTGTGTAAATAATGGGCAGATATGACACGCGCAAATAGACTGATTTTAACTCTCCTCACTCTGCTAACACTCTTTGGTTGCACAAACTTACCCTCAACAAGGGTCGAGAGCGTCGGCTGGCAGCAACACCAACAGCAATTGCAAACGATCCGCGAGTACCAAGCCAGCGGAAAACTCGGCTATATATCACCACAACAGCGCCAATCCCTCAATTTTCATTGGCAAAAAAACGCCGACCATAGCCAGCTTCGTCTCTCAACATTTTTAGGGCAGACCGTTTTAAATCTCTCCATCTCGCCGCAGGGCGCCCAGGTCAAAACATATGATGATCAAATCATCGATGCGCAGAATGCGGATGCTTTAGTTTACGAGTTAACTGGGTTATCGATCCCCATTGAGCAGCTACAAGATTGGCTGCTTGGGCTGCCAACCGAGGCGGATGGTTTTCAATTGAATCAAAATAATTTGTTGGCATCGTTAGATAAACAGCTAGGGCTTAGCCGCTGGCACTTGGAATATTTGAACTACCAAGCTTATCCCTTCGTCTCAACATCCGCTTCTTCCACTTCAGTGCCACTTCCGGCCAAACTGAAGCTGACTCAAGATCAAGTTTCATTAAACCTCGTCATTTCAAAGTGGACCCTAACGCCATGATTTGCACCCCAACCCACTGGCCATCACCCGCTAAGCTCAACCTGTTTCTGTACATCACCGGGCAAAGAGCCGACGGATATCATGAATTACAGACACTGTTTCAATTTCTCGATTTTGGTGATGAGTTAACCATTACCGCCAATCAGTCTGGCGAAATAACTCTCACACCAGCCATTGCTGGCGTTGCGCTACAAGACAACTTGATTTGGAAAGCGGCCATCGCCTTACAAAAGGCAAGTGGATGCCGCTATGGCGCGAGCATTGAATTAAATAAAGTTTTGCCAATGGGAGGTGGCATCGGTGGCGGCTCTTCCAATGCTGCAACCGTGCTTGTTGCACTGAACTACTTATGGCAAACCAATTTATCACAGCAAGAACTCGCTACGCTCGGTTTAACACTCGGGGCGGATGTTCCCATTTTTGTCCATGGCTTTGCCGCATTTGCTGAAGGCGTAGGTGAAAAACTGACCCAAACCGAACCAAAGCAAAAATGGTATTTGGTGGTTCGGCCTAATGTGAGCATTGCAACGAAAGATATTTTCACTCATCCCCAATTGATAAGGAACACGCCAAAACGAGCGCTAGCAACGCTTCTCGAACACCCTTACGAAAACGATTGCGAAAAAATTGTCCGAATGCTGTACCCAGAGGTTGATAAGCAACTTTCATGGCTGCTACAATACGCGCCGTCAAGATTGACTGGGACGGGATCTTGCGTTTTTGCCGAATTTTCTAGCAAAGTAGAAGCGGAAGCTGTCCTTGCCAAGCTCCCTGACACAGTCTTCGCGTTTGTCGCCTTAGGGTGTAACATTTCGCCACTGAAAAAGACTCTGGCTGAATACCAATTCGCCAACACCCGACCTATTTAAAAACTGGACGCAACCCTGAGGTTTCCACCGTGCCTGATATGAAGCTATTTGCTGGTAACGCCACACCTGAACTAGCCCAACGTATTGCTGAACGTCTATACATCTCTCTTGGTGATGCTACTGTTTCTCGTTTCTCCGACGGTGAAGTTGCAGTGCAAATCAACGAAAATGTTCGTGGTAGCGATGTATTTATTATTCAATCTACTTGTGCTCCTACTAATGACAACTTAATGGAATTAGTAGTGATGATTGATGCAATGCGCCGTGCTTCAGCAGGCCGTATTACTGCTGTCATCCCATATTTTGGTTATGCCCGTCAAGACCGCCGAGTGCGCTCTGCTCGTGTACCGATTACTGCAAAAGTTGTTGCAGATTTCCTTTCAAACGTTGGTGTTGACCGCGTTTTGACCATCGACCTTCACGCAGAACAAATCCAAGGCTTCTTTGACGTCCCAGTAGATAACATCTTTGGTACGCCAGTGTTGCTTGAAGATATGAAAGCGCGTGGGTTAGAAGATCCTGTTGTGGTTTCACCTGACCTTGGTGGCGTGGTTCGTGCTCGTGCGACTGCAAAAGCATTAGGTGATATCGACATCGCAATCGTTGATAAACGTCGCCCACGTGCCAACGTGTCTGAAGTTATGAACCTGATTGGCGATGTTGATGGCCGCGATTGTGTGATCGTGGATGACATGATCGACACTGGCGGCACTTTGTGTAAAGCCGCTGAAGCGTTGAAAGAACGTGGTGCAAAACGTGTATTTGCTTACGCAACGCACGCGGTATTCTCAGGTAACGCAGCGAAAAATATCAAAAACTCAGTACTAGACCAAGTTATCGTCACAGACTCGATCACCCTATCTAAAGAGATGGCGGCAACCGGCAAAGTGACACAATTAACCTTGTCTAGCATGCTTGCTGAAGCGATTCGTCGCATTAGCAACGAAGAGTCTATTTCTGCCATGTTTAATTAAAACTCAGTTTATTTACTGAGTTTTAAATGCTTTTAAAGCACTTCATTGAAAAATGAAGTGCTTTTTCGTTTGTTATTTTAGCGCCTCGCACCCTTTCCCTTTTGTGTGCTATCATACCGCGCTTTTGATATTGCAAAGAGATCCTAACCTTGAGCCAACCAATCAAACTTCTTGTCGGGCTAGCGAATCCTGGTCCTGAATACGCCAAAACGAGGCACAATGCCGGCGCTTGGGTAGTAGAAGAATTAGCCAGAGTTCATAACGTCACCTTGAAAAACGAAGCCAAATTCTTCGGTTTCACCGGACGTATCGTGGTTAATGGTGAAGATCTGCGTTTATTGATCCCAACAACTTTTATGAATTTATCCGGTAAAGCCGTGGCGGCCATCGCCAAGTTTTACCAGATAAAACCAGAAGAGATCATGGTGGCACATGATGAACTAGACTTACCTCCCGGGGTAGCTAAGTTCAAAATGGGCGGTGGTCATGGCGGGCATAATGGCCTTAAAGACACCATCAGCAAACTCGGCAATAACAAAGAATTCTACCGCCTACGGATTGGTATCGGCCATCCGGGGCACAAAGATAAAGTAGCAGGCTATGTTTTAGGTAAAGCACCCGCCAAAGAGCAAGAGTGCCTAGATGCCGCGGTTGACGAATCGGTTCGTTGCTTCGACATTTTACTAAAAGATGGTCTAACTAAAGCACAAAATCGCTTACATACGTTCAAAGCTGAATAAGGTTACAGTCATGGGTTTTAAATGTGGCATCGTGGGTTTACCAAATGTGGGTAAATCAACATTATTTAATGCACTAACTAAAGCGGGCATCGAAGCAGCAAACTTCCCGTTTTGCACTATCGAACCAAACACGGGTGTGGTTCCTGTTCCAGACCTTCGTCTTGATGCGTTAGCAGAAATTGTAAACCCTCAACGTATCCTTCCGACGACAATGGAATTTGTCGATATCGCAGGCCTAGTGGCTGGCGCGTCAAAAGGTGAAGGTTTAGGCAACAAATTCCTTGCCAATATCCGTGAAACAGATGCGATTGGTCACGTTGTTCGCTGCTTCGAGAACGAAAATATCGTTCACGTAGCAGGCAAAGTATCGCCAATTGAAGATATTGAAGTAATCAATCTAGAGCTTGCCCTTGCCGACCTTGATAGCTGTGAACGCGCCATTCAACGTCAAGCAAAACGTGCCAAAGGTGGCGATAAAGACGCTAAATTTGAAATCACCGTATTAGAGAAGCTACTCCCTGTATTAACGGAAGGTGGTATGGCTCGCACGGTTGAACTATCAAAAGAAGAGCTAGCCGCCGTAGATTATCTCAACTTCTTAACGTTGAAACCAACCATGTATATCGCCAACGTGAGCGAAGATGGCTTTGAAAATAACCCGTACCTTGATGCTGTCAGAGAGTTTGCAGAAAAAGAGAACAATTCTGTGGTTGCTGTTTGCGCAGCCATTGAAGCTGAACTATCTGAACTTGAAGAAGAAGATCGCGCCGAGTTTTTAGCCGATTTAGGCATTGAAGAACCCGGTCTAAACCGCGTGATTCGTACCGGTTACGAACTGCTAACGCTACAAACCTACTTCACCGCTGGCGTAAAAGAAGTGCGTGCCTGGACGATTCCGGTCGGTGCGACGGCTCCGCAAGCGGCGGGTAAAATCCATACCGACTTTGAACGTGGTTTCATTCGCGCTGAAGTTGTGGGTTATGATGATTTCATTCAATATCGCGGCGAAAATGGAGCCAAAGAAGCCGGCAAATGGCGCTTGGAAGGTAAAGAATACATCGTAAAAGATGGCGATGTTATCCACTTCCGCTTCAACGTGTAAATAACTCGTTAATCAGCCATTAATACACCATTAAAGCCGACAGATTCTGTTGGCTTTTTTGTTTTTTTCTCAAAATCAACCTTAGCGACAAGCAAGGAAAAATCAATAAGCTTAATGATTTATTAACCGTTTTTGATCACAAACACGTCTCTTTGTTCAAAAAAAGTTCGAACGGTTGGTTTCAAAGAATTTATTCAAAAAAACTATTGACGCTCTAGAGCCATATCCGCATAATGCGCTCCGTTCTCGACATTAAGGCAAACTTAAAGAGAGAATAAAAATGGCTACGTAGCTCAGTTGGTTAGAGCACATCACTCATAATGATGGGGTCACAGG
>NZ_CAWPDB010000133.1:0-28628 GCF_963886625.1 Vibrio sp. V23_P3S9T160 | reverse complement strand
GTTTGTGTATTGTAAATGAGTGGAATGTCTCTGGGTGTCGTTGTGGTGATTGAAAGTGAGGGTTAGTGAGTAAAGAGTGAGCTTTGATTGTTTTCGCACTCTTTGTTGTTGAATAAAGCCAACGTTCCGATTCGCTAGCAAGATCCAATTTTTGCGTTCATCTGCTGGACTTCAATGATGACATGCCTACACTGACCGCAGATTTTTAAAGGGGAAATGAGATGTGGAGTTGGCTCTCCGTTGCTTTGTCTGGATTCATTAGTATTTCGGCTGTTGAAAGTAACAAAATCAAGCAAGCGGTAATGTTTAAAACACTCAGTATGCTGTTATTGGTGGCGATAGTTCTAAACCATACCACGCAGCTCACTTCTCCTATCTTATGGGTCTCGCTCGGTCTGCTTATTTCCGCAATCGCGGACACATTGCATCTGTTGCAACGCTACTCAAAACTCTGTTTTGCTAGCTTTCTTGTCGCACAGTTGATGTACAGTAAAGCCTTCTGGGCGCAACTTTCTGATACTATGGTGTGGTGGTTACCTGCCCTTTTGATTGCGACCAGTATTGTGGCTTTTTTCCTATTGCTGCCGCAAATTGACACCTTGATCTTTCCCGTAACCATTATGGGTATGATGTTAGTTCAGTTGGCGTGGGCGGCGGGAGAGTTGTGGCTGCAGACGCAAACAGTGCCTGCCTTTGCCGGGTTTGTTGGCTGTCTGGTGCTGATGCTCTCGGCCAGTTTGTTAGCCATTCACGATTACCGCAGGCCATTGCCTTGTGGGCGCTATCTTATTTCTGGCAGCTATTTATTAGCGCAAGCGTTAATCTCTGCCTCGGTGGCCTTGTAAACATTATCGCTTCATCTATATCGTTACTTTCAGGAGCATCGAAATCTCATGACTGGGCTGATATACTGCTGCCACTTTAAATCGATGTGAGTAGTGAGAGATGGATATTTTATCGGCGGCGACCATGCTTTTTTTGATCATGGACCCGCTTGGCAACCTGCCGGTCATGCTCTCCATCTTAAAACACCTTGATCCCAAACGTCGCCGTGTTGTGCTGGTGCGCGAACTCTGTTTTGCGTTGATCATTTTGATGTTGTTCCTGTTTGCTGGCAAAAACATCATGGGTTTTTTGCACGTGCAACCGGAAACTCTCAGCATTTCTGGCGGTATCATTCTCTTCATCATCTCGATTAAAATGATTTTCCCTAGTGCAGGTAGCATTACTGGATTAGCAGCGGGGGAAGAGCCCTTCATCGTACCGATGGCAATTCCGATGATCGCGGGTCCTTCAGTGATTGCGGCCTTACTGCTTCTTTCGACTCAGCACCCTGACAAACTCCTTGAGCTGTCAGCCTCTGTACTGCTCGCGTGGGGCGCTACTTTCATCATTTTGATGTTCTACGGTTTCTTCCACAAAGTGCTGGGTGAACGTGGTTTAAAAGCGGTCGAGCGTTTGATGGGATTATTGCTAGTTATGATCTCAACGCAAATGTTCTTAAATGGCGTAAAAAGCTATATGGGGCTGTGATTCGGGGATAAAAAAGCCGCCTATCGTGTGAACTTGAAGCGGCTTTTCCTATGTTGCTTTTTCTGTACCGTTAACTTACATCATGTGTTTACGGCGGATATCGAGCAGTGCGAAGACTCCAAATACCAGAATCGACCATTTTTCCCAACGGCTCATGCTGATCTTGTCACCAAACGCACCGATAAAAATCAGCATTTGCAGTCCGTGCATAATGAACAAAAATGCCGTCATAATATAAAGTGCAATCGCCGCTTTACCGGGGAATGGCATGAAAATATTCAGTAATAGAATCAACCAAACAAAAGCAATCGCCGCTTTTGCAAGTACCAGTAACACTCTCATTCCGAGCTCCTCTCAAATAGTCGATAACTGACTTGGCCTGCGTTTTTCTCACGGTGCAGATGCCAATTAGCAGGGATGCCTTCTAGCGCCAACTCTTTTTCCGTCTCAATATAAATCAGCGCTTCATCGGCAAGCCAGCCATTTTGTTCTAAAAGCGAGACGGCTTCGCTTAATAAGCCTTGTCGAAAAGGCGGGTCGATGAACACCAGATGGTGAGGTGTCCCTTGCTGCTTGAGAAAGGCCAGCGCATCACTATTTATCGCTCGTAAGTTGGTCGCGTTGAGCGCACCAATATTGTGTTCAAGCTGTTTGAATGCCGTCGGGTTGAGCTCAATCAGCGTCACGGCTTGTGCTTGCCTTGAGGCAGCTTCAAACCCAAGGCTGCCAGAGCCTGCAAATAAATCTAAGCAGTGTGCACCAGCGATCTCCTGTGCTAACCAGTTAAAAAGAGTTTCTTTGACGCGATCCGTTGTGGGACGCAGACCTTGGGCATCATGAACAGGCAGTTTGCGACCTCTCCATAAGCCACTAATAATGCGAACAAAGCCCGTTGAAGGCTTATTTTGTGATGAGTTTTGTTGGCGACGTCTTACCATAGATTTTTTGACCGCTAATAAAGTGATACTATACCCAATCTGCCAACCCGAAACGGGTTTGGTATAGCCATTGAATTTCAATAATGACAAAGTTTACCAATCTAATTGGAAAGTTTTCACTGCTTTGTCATTTTTCTTTTTCTTACGAGGGATAATCCTTCAAGAAAAGGGTCGTAGTTAGTTAGGTAGATCTAGGATATCCCCAGATGACGGAAAAAAAGAAACGTGGATTACTCTCTTGGCTCGGTTTTGGTGACGAAGAATCAAGTAAATCAACTAGCGAAACAGAACAAGTGCTTGAGCCATCTACGCTTGTCGAACCAGTTGATGCTGAGCAAGAACAAGAAACGACGGCAGTTGCTCAACCCATCGAAGAGCCACACACTGCGTTAGCAGAAGCAGAAGCAGAAGCAGAAGCAGAAGCAGAAGCAGAAGCAGAAGCAGAAGCAGAAGCAGAAGCAGAAGCAGAAGCAGAAGCACGAATTCAAGAGCAAGAAAAACCCAGCGAGAGTTTTTTCGCACGCTTAAAACGCAGCCTTAGCCGAACCAAAGCCAATATTGGTGCGGGTTTCTTTGGTCTGTTTAAAGGCAAGAAAATTGATGATGAGCTGTTTGAAGAGCTGGAAGAGCAACTGCTGATTGCCGATGTTGGGATGGAAACCACACTCAAAATCATCAGCAATCTGACAGAAAAAGCCTCTCGCCACGCGTTGAAAGATGGAGAGGCACTCTACGGTTTACTGAAAGATGAAATGGCCGACATTTTGGCCAAAGTAGAGCAACCGTTAGTGATTGATAGCCAAAAAACGCCCTACGTTATTTTAATGGTCGGCGTCAACGGTGTAGGCAAAACGACCACGATAGGTAAGTTGGCCAAACAGTTTCAAGCTCAAGGTAAAAAAGTGATCTTAGCGGCGGGCGATACTTTTCGTGCGGCGGCTGTTGAGCAGTTGCAGGTGTGGGGCGAGCGTAACAACGTACCAGTGATTGCGCAGCACACTGGCGCAGACAGCGCATCAGTGATTTATGATGCGATTGAGGCCGCCAAAGCACGTGGCGTGGATGTGGTGATCGCCGATACCGCTGGTCGCTTGCAAAACAAGAGCAACCTCATGGAAGAGTTGCGTAAAATTGTGCGCGTCATGAAAAAAATTGATCAATCAGCGCCGCATGAAGTGATGCTGACGTTAGATGCCGCTACTGGGCAAAACGCCATCAGCCAAGCCAAACTCTTTAGTGAAGTGGCCCCGGTGACTGGGATCACCTTAACCAAGTTGGATGGCACGGCGAAAGGCGGCGTTATTTTTGCGCTGGCCGATCAGTTTGAAATTCCGATCCGCTTTATTGGGGTTGGCGAAGGGATTGACGATTTACGTCCGTTTGAAACGCAGCAATTTATTGAAGCTCTGTTTAGCCGCGAAGAGTAAGTGTGCGTGGGTGCTCAATGAGCACCTCATCATCCAATGGAGACTGGTGAGAGGAATAGCGAGTGATTAAGTTTCAACAAGTCAGCAAAGCGTATCGCGGAGGCCGTCAGGCGCTGCAAAAGGTCGACTTTCACCTACGCCGAGGAGAAATGGCGTTTTTGGGTGGGCACTCCGGAGCCGGTAAAAGCACCTTGTTGAAGTTAATCTGTGCGATTGAGCGTCCAACCGATGGGCGCATCAGCTTTAACGGTCACGATATTACGCGTATTCCCAATCAAGATATTCCCTTTTTACGCCGCAACATCGGCATTGTGTTTCAAGATCATCGCTTACTGATGGACAGAACGGTTTACGACAATGTGGCATTGCCAATGCGCATTGAATCGATTTCAGAAAATGAAATTAAGCGTCGCGTCTCAGCCGCGCTGGATAAAACTGATCTGCTAGACAAAGCACGCTGTTTACCGAGCCAACTTTCTGGGGGTGAGCAGCAACGAGTGGGTATCGCAAGAGCGGTCGTGAACCGACCTACCTTACTGCTGGCCGATGAGCCTACGGGTAACTTAGACCCAGAGCTTTCTAACCGTGTGCTTAAACTGTTTGAAGAGTTTAACCGTGCCGGAGTCTCTATTTTGCTTGCGACGCACGACATCAGCTTAGTCAACACGCGTCCTCAATATCGTCATTTAGAACTTAACCAAGGTTTTTTAAGCGAGGTAGAAGACTATGGCCGTTAAGTCGTCGAATAAAAGGAATGCCAAAGCACGTGAACCGAAACGGGCCAAAACCGATAGTTTCTTAGCCATCCACTTTAAGCAGGCCAAGGCCTCATTTTCAAGTTTATGGTCACGCCCACTCGGCAATATTTTAACGCTCGCCGTTATTTCGATGGCGCTTGCGATGCCAGCCTGTATGTACCTGCTGAGCAAAAATATCGCGTCTGTAGCCAATAATGTCACCAGCCCTGCTCAGATCAGTGTCTATCTACATGAGCGCACACCTGAAGCACGAATTATGGTGTTGAAAGATGAGCTAGAAAGTTTGGCCGATGTCGCCAGCGTGGAGTACATCTCACCGCAGCAAGGATTGGATGACCTGAGTCAATACGCCGGGTTTGAACAAGCCATTAGTTTATTGGATGATTACGCTTTACCTGGCGTGCTTATTGTTACCCCGCAAGTTGAGCAGCAAGAGCAAATCAAAGCGCTGGCGAAAAAAATACAAGCAGAACAAGACGTCACGGATGTACGCTTGGATGAAGATTGGCTTGCTAGGTTAAACGCCATTCGAACTTTAGCGGCGATCATTGTCGCGAGTTTATCGGTATTGATGTTGGGCGCTGTATTTCTCATTGTGGGCAACACCTTGCGCTTTAACGTACAAGCCAATAAAGAAGAGATCCAAACCATGAAATTGATCGGTGCCACCGATCGCTACATTTTGCGTCCTTATCTCTATGCTGGCATGTGGTTTGGTTTATTGGGCGCATTCGCCGCTTGGCTGTTAACCGCTTTTGTGACTATTTTATTGAACGGTGCCGTTGAAGATCTTGCCCTACTGTATGACAGCCGTTTTCGTCTTATTGGCCTAAGTTGGGATGAATCCTTACTGCTGTTGATGCTCGGTACTTTCTTAGGATGCGTAGCGGCAAAAGTATCTGCGCAGCGTCATTTAAAAGAAATTGAACCAGTTTAGTTGAATATTGTCATATGTAGGCAATAACTGTTGGCTAGCTTTAGCCACAGCACTTGTATAGGCGACTTGTTTATGCATAATAGTTTCCCCTTGCTTGAATCTTGTTCATTTTAGGTTCAAGATTGTCGGGTTAAAAACATCCATTACTCCAGATCAGAAATTGATGAGGAATTGAATGACAAACCAAACGTATCAAATGGCTCTCGTTTCACAAGACAGCTTAGACAGCTACATTCGTTCAGTGAACAGCTACCCAATGCTGAGCGCGGAAGAAGAGCGGTCACTCGCAGAGCGATTACATTACAAAGGTGAAATTGAAGCGGCGAAAGGGTTGATCTTATCGCACCTTCGATTCGTTGTTCACGTTGCTCGTGGCTATTCTGGTTATGGCCTGCCCATGGCGGATTTAGTTCAGGAAGGCAATATTGGCTTAATGAAAGCGGTGAAGCGTTTCAACCCAGAAGTTGGGGTGAGACTGGTTTCCTTTGCTGTGCACTGGATCAAAGCTGAAATTCACGAATATGTGTTACGCAACTGGCGCATTGTAAAAATAGCGACCACGAAAGCGCAACGTAAGCTATTCTTCAACCTACGCAAATCGAAAAAGCGTTTAGGCTGGTTTAATAGCGGTGAAGTGGAAGCGGTTGCCCGTGAGTTGGGCGTTGACCCGGCTGAAGTGCGAGAAATGGAATCACGCTTAGCCGCGCAAGATGCCACCTTTGAAATGTCGGCGGAAGACGATGATTCGAGCTCTTCTTACACGGCACCTGTGCTTTATCTCGAAGATAAGCATTCGGATCTTGCGGATAACATTGAAGCGGCGAATTGGGAGCATCACACCAACAATCGTTTAAGCTTGGCGTTGGCTAGCTTAGATGAACGCAGTAAACATATTGTGCGCTCTCGTTGGTTGGATGATCAAAAAGCTACGCTACAAGAGTTAGCGGAAGAGTATGGTGTCTCAGCTGAGCGTATTCGTCAGCTAGAAAAAAATGCAATGAAGAAGCTAAAGGATGCTGTCGGCGAGTTCTAATCACTGACTCATTGTGAAGCGCATTAAAAACCGAGATCTTACGATCTCGGTTTTTTTATTTTTGATCACTTTAAGTGATCAAATTTTCAGCGCGCTGATTGTGGATAACTCTGTGACAAAATTATTCGTGAGCTGTCATCAAGTCGGTTAAATCAAGGCTTGAACACCGTTTTATATTTGGGGATATGTATTGTGTTACACACAGAAAAGTAAGGATCATCACTACATGTTGTGGATCTATTTCTCATTTACTACTTTATCAACGCAATCCACAAGATTATCCACAAACGGCGAAAAAGTGATCAGTGGTGGATAACCTTATAAAGGCCGTGTACTTGATTGCCTTGGGATAGGTTACAATCAAACGCTAAAAATAAAACCAATCAGAGGAAGCGATGGATCAGTTTCAACATATCAATGCTCAAGCAGCACAAGCTTTAATGGAACAACATGATGCGCAATTAGTGGATATTCGTGATGCGCAATCTTTTGCGGTTGCACATGCAAATGGCGCATTCCACTTAACCAACGACAGCATGGTTTCATTTATGGAAAAAAGCGAATTTGACCAACCCATTTTAGTGATGTGTTATCACGGTATTAGCAGCCAAGGTGCGGCACAGTATCTGATTAACCAAGGTTTTGAACAGGTGTATAGTGTGGATGGTGGATTCGAAGCTTGGCATCGTGCAGGCTTGCCCGTAACCAGCAATTAGGATGACTTATGTTAAGACTGATCACGCTCAATAACCCAAGAATGGCGCAAGCCTTTATTGATTACATGGCCTCTCGTGAAATTGAGATTCAAATGATGCCGGAAGGGAGTGGTCAATTTGCGTTATGGTTACTTGATGAGCAACATCAGATTGAAGCCGAAGCGGAACTCAACCATTTTCTGCACAATCCAAATGACAGAAAGTATCAAGCCGCTTCATGGGATGTGGCTGAAAGCCGCAAAAGTCACTTTCAATATCGTTCACCGAGCATGTTGGCGATGCTCAAAGCCAAAGCTGGGCCTTTAACTCTGGGCGTGATGATGGTATGCGCCATTATCTTTGCATTGCAGCAGCTTGGGCTAGCCAATCAAGTATTTTCCGCATTACATTTTCCTGCTTTGGCTGGGCAGCAATGGCAGATTTGGCGCTGGTTTAGTCATGCTTTACTTCATTTCTCTGTGCTGCACATCGTCTTTAATTTGTTATGGTGGTGGCAGTTGGGGGGCGATGTTGAAAAACGGCTTGGATCATTCAAACTTGGACAGCTATTTTTAGTGTCAGCATTGTTGTCCGGTGCGGCTCAGTACTGGGTTGAAGGAGCCAATTTTGGTGGTTTATCGGGTGTGGTCTATGCGTTGGTCGGTTATCTATGGATGCTTGGTTGGAAAGCCCCTCATCTTGGCTTGCAAATGCCCAAACCCGTGATCGGTTTCATGCTGGTGTGGTTGGTGCTCGGCTTTGTGCAACCCTTTATGGCGATTGCCAACAGCGCGCATTTAGCGGGTCTATTTGCAGGAATCGCCTTTGGATTAAATGATGCCAGCCGTCATCTAACTCGTTAAGCAAAAACATCAATAGAGCGACAATTGCTGCTCTATTGATAGATGTATTTAGTAAACAGTAGGTCAGCAATAATGGTTCGGCCTATTTCAGGCAGTAACACCGCGTTGAGCTCTGTGACCAACGTTTTTCTTAAATCTTCCCGACCTGCGAGTGATTTTATCGTCTCTTCGGTCTGTTTACCGAGTAGCTCGACGATGGCATCACGAATCAGTGGTTGGTGCCGTTCAACGGCGGGTAAATCGGCGTCGCTGGATACCATCACGTCGATACGAACTTGGATGTAACCTAACTTATTTCCTTTAGTGAAAAAGTTGGTGGTGAGATCCGGCTCTAAGGTAAAGTACGCCAGCCTAGGCGCTTTTTCATCTTGTGCATAACTTGGTAACGCACAAAACAAGCTTAGAGCGATAATTATTTGGGCTACATAACGTTTAAGCATATTTCTATCTTTTCTTTAGTTGGTTCACGATACTCGAATCGCTTGAGTCTTGTTACAATAGAGCATCGGATTGTAATCAAAATGCTTATCTCGTTGTTTGGAATATACCGCAGTTGTCGCTTCCCGTTTTTACAAGCGGGTTTTTAACCTCCAACCGAGGGATTCTGTGAGTGAGCGCTTTTTATGGTTGTGTTAACCAAAAATGGACCTTTATTGTATGTTGATAAAGCCACTAATTGAATACTAGTATGAATCAATCAATTTCGCTCTATCTGTCTGCTTTGCGAGAAGTAATTTGGCAACAACCTGACGTTTTTTCTTTTCCTGATCAGGTTTCTCAGTCTTGGCTTTTAGAGCAAGGATCATTATCTCGCGTGTTAGAGGCGCAGTGTCAGCAACTGAGCGTTGAACTACTGCACAATAAGCTCGTTGAGGCAGAAAAATTACAGGGCGATGAGATGGCTCTGTTATCTGATGAAGCCTGTTTGTTACGTCAGGTTGTGCTGCGTGGTGATCAACAGCCATGGGTTTTAGGCCGAACTTTAATTCCTCAATCTTCGATGCTGGGTCAGCAATATGACTTAGCGCGCCAAGGTGATATCCCGCTTGGGTTAACGGTTTTTCGTGCTGAGCACGTTAAGCGTGACGCACTACAAGTGGGCTGGGCAATGATGGAAGAGGGGCCGTTGCTTGCACGCCGTTCACGATTATGGATGAATAATAAACCGATGTTAGTTGCGGAGCTGTTTTTACCCTTTTCACCGATTTACTCTAAGGAGAGAGTGTCATGACTTTGGTTAAGGCGCGTGCTTATTGGCAACTGATGCGCATGGACCGGCCAATTGGTTCTTTGCTATTGTTGTGGCCAACCTTATGGGCATTGATTTTAGCCGCGCAAGGTTTCCCCGATCCTAAAGTATTATTGGTATTCGTGTTGGGGGTGTTGTTGATGCGCTCAGCGGGTTGCGTGATCAACGATTTTGCCGATCGCAGAGTCGATGGACATGTTAAACGAACCAAACAGCGGCCTTTGCCTGCCGGGAGTGTGACAACCAAAGAGGCGATTGCACTGTTTTTAACGCTAGGTATCACTTCTTTCCTGCTGGTTTTGACCATGAATCCACTCACGGTTCAGCTCTCCTTTGTTGGTATCGCATTAGCGTTTGTTTATCCGTTCATGAAACGTTATACACACCTTCCGCAGTTGGTATTAGGGCTGGCCTTTAGTTGGTCTATTCCGATGGCATGGGCGGCGCAAGCCAACGAATTGCCAGCGGTGATGTGGGGGCTATTTTTGATCAATGCGTTGTGGACTGTGGCGTATGATACGCAGTATGCGATGGTTGATCGTGATGACGATATCAATATCGGAGTCAAATCGACCGCTATTTTATTTGGTCGTTTTGATAAAATCATCATCGGTATTTTACAGTTATTGGTACTGGCGTTGATGATCGCACTTGGTGGCTATTATCAGTTAGGGGCGAGTTTTTATTGGTCAGTATTGGCTGCAGCGGCTCTGTTTGTTTATCAGCAGCGTTTAATTCGTCATCGTGATCGTGATTTATGCTTCCACGCTTTTCTCAATAACAATCACGTTGGCATGGTGTTAACGTTGGGCCTGCTTTTTGCGTTTTGGTAAGTAGTTCACTAGTTTTTGTAAGTACTTCACGAATAAAGTAAAGGCATCCATTGGGATGCCTTTACTGTTTCTTACGACCGATTAGTTCGCTTGGCAGAGACTTTCTTGAATGGTTAAGCGAATTTCAGGATAGAGCATCGAGTAAAGTAGGCGTGCTAGCTGAACGGTTGGTTCTAAATGGCAATTGCCATCAACATCCAAATAGCCCTGCTCTTTGAGCGTGACAAACATGGCGGAGAATACCCCTTTATCAAAAAACTCAGGGGCATTGATGCCATGCAAACGGCCAAGACGTTGTGCAATTTCTTGGCTTTTTTGCTCTAAATCAGATTTGCCCACTTCAGGGTTGGCAACCAATAGATTGAGAGCAATCGCGTAGCGTTGTAGGGTTTCTGAAATGGTACGACCGAGCAGCATCAACACTTGTGTTTTGGCTTGATTAATAGCCACGACACCCTCTTCTAGCGTTACTAATTGTTGACGTTGCAGTTCGTTAACGTAAGCGTTGACTACATCTGCGAGTTCATCTTGCGCAAAGCTTAAAAACAGCTCCTGCTTTAAGAAGGGATAAATCAGTGCCACATTGGCGGTTATCTGCTCTAGTGATAGCGTTTGCTGGCGGATCAACATCTGCGCAATCAGCGAGGGAATGGCAAACAGATGAATGATGTTATTGCGATAGTAGGTCATCAAAATCGACTGATTGCGGTCAAGAGAAATAATCTCACCCATGGTATCGGATTCAATTACAAACTTGTCGAGCGACTGTGCATGGTTAACCAGTTCTTCCGCACTGGCTTTAGGCACAGTGCAGGTTGCTGAGTAGCGCACGTTATTTAGTAGCGATAAATAGCAGTCGATTTGCTTAACCAAATTGTCACGAGCCAGTGCGCTTTGGCGTGAAGCAAGTAACGCGGTGGCACACAAAGTTAAGGCATTGGCCGCCGCCGCATCGTTAATGTGCGTCATCATCTTGGTGGCCAGTTGGTTAACAATAGGGTTGATCCACTGCGGCTTGGTGCTGCCCATAGGGTCAATATCTTGCGTCCATTCTGGCACTTGCTCGTTAAGGTATTGGTTCAACGGGATCGGTTCGCCGAAATTGACATAGCCTTGGCCAAAATTACGCAGCTTGCGAATCGTGCGCAGCACTAAACCCGCATTTTCTTTCTCTTTGCTTTTGCCGCGTAGCTCTTTGGCGTAAGTGCTTACTTCCATCACATGTTCATAACCGATATAAACTGGAACGAGGGTCACCGGGCGGTTAAGGCCGCGCAACATGGCTTGGATGGTCATCGCCAGCATGCCTGTTTTCGCTGGCAGTAAACGGCCAGTGCGTGAACGGCCACCTTCGCTGAAATATTCAACTGAATAGCCTTTGGCAAATAGCTCGGCCAGATATTCGCGGAAAATGGTCGAATAGAGCTTATTGCCTTTAAAGCTGCGACGAATGAAGAATGCGCCGCCACGGCGGAAAATCGGACCTGCTGGGAAAAAGTTCAAGTTGATTCCGGCAGCAATATGCGGTGGCACCATACCTTCGCGATACAGCACATAAGAAAGTAAGAGATAATCCATATGGCTGCGGTGGCAAGGGACATAGACAATCTCGTGTCCATCTTGCGCAAGGCGACGCACGGTGGCGGCATTATTTATATTAAGCCCTTGGTAAATGCGGTTCCATAACCAGCCCAGTATGCGCTCTCCTTTCTTGATTAAGGAGTAAGAGAAATCAGCGGCAATCTCATCCATGATGTCATGCGCTTCTTTGCGCGCTTTTTCGAGGGAGATATTGTTGGCTTTCGCTTGATCTTCAATCGCTTTTTCAATCGCTTGTGATTTAATTAGGCGGTTAAACAGCGCTTGGCGATTGGGCAAATTTGGCCCAGAAGCTGCCAGCTTTTGGCGAGAGAAATGAATACGAGCCACTCGTGCCAATTTATGCGCGATAGATTCGTCGGTGCCGTGTGAATCAGCCATATAGCGCAGTGAAACGACGGGGCTAAAGCGCACCATGCAATCGCGTCCAGCAAAAATTACCGCGAGTGCTTTTTGTGGGCCATTTAAGGCTTGGAGATAGGGTTTCTCTTGCCCCTCTTTACCTGGTTTACGTCCCCAAAGCACCGTCGCTGGGATCATTTGAACGTCCAATTCCGTATCAAACTTATGTAGCTCAAGCAGTTCAGAAAAAAGAGCGATAGAGTCACTAGGAACGTGCTGATCATTGCGCATCAAGGTTGGGCGCGCCGAGATGAAAACATAACGGGCAAAACTTTTGCCGTTTAGCTCAAGCGGTTGCAGCGGGTCAGGTAAACCCAGTTCTTTGGCGTGAGTTTGCAAGGTGAGCAAATCAACACTTGAGCGAAAAGGTAAGGCGTAAACAATCGGCTTGTGAATATCAATGCCGTGGTCTTCTATTGGATTAGAAGGGATCGCCGTGCCTTTGACCAACGCAGACAAAGGTAATTTTAGTAGTGAACGAGATAATGAGTGTCCAGAAGACATAAAGGTCGTCGCCTCAAGAATATTTCAATATGCTTAAGCGCATGTCCATTTCCCTGTGAGTTGATGCTCAGAGAAATCGATATGCGCCGAAGCGGCTAGCTATTTTTGAGCCGCAAGGATACCAGAAACTGGTCAAACCTTTTAATCATTATTGTTTAGTAAAACAGCATCACTTGCGAGCGCGGTGAGTGAATCGGTGAGGTATTTATCGGTCGATTGCGGCATTTTTTGTAAATAGCCAAAAAATAAGCGTCCGCTCTTCCATTTATTCGATTACTGGATATACTCACAGTTAACTGTATAAACAGACAGGTGAGATATGAAGCCGTTAACGCCCCGCCAGCAACAAGTATTTGATCTTATCCGCAGTAAGATCGACGAAACCGGAATGCCACCGACTCGCGCTGAAATCGCACGCGAGCTGGGTTTTCGTTCCGCCAATGCCGCAGAAGAGCATTTAAAAGCACTGGCTCGTAAACAAGCGATTGAAATTATTCCGGGTGCCTCTCGTGGGTTGCGTATCTTACTTGAAGCTGCCAATGAGCCAGAAGATCTTGGCCTGCCTTTAATTGGTCGAGTCGCGGCGGGAGAGCCTATTTTGGCGCAAGAGCATGTCGAAGCGCATTACCAAGTGGATCCCAATATGTTTCGCCCTCAAGCGGATTTCTTACTGCGTGTGCAAGGCGAAAGTATGAAAGATATTGGCATAATGGACGGTGACTTACTCGCAGTGCACAAAACACAAGATGTGCGTAATGGGCAAGTGGTGGTGGCGCGTGTTGAAGATGATGTGACGGTAAAACGTCTAGAACGCAAAGGCTCTACCGTGTTATTGCACGCAGAGAATGAAGCGTTCTCACCAATTGAAGTGGATCTTAAATCTCAGCAGCTCACCATTGAAGGTGTGGCCGTCGGCATTATTCGCAATACCGATTGGATGTAATTTATTATTGAGATCTATTCTCAATAACTTGTTATTCTAACTGATATTCATTATCATCTTCTTTGTTGTTACATCGAGTTGCGACATAAGGAAGATGGTAATGCCTACCAATAAACATTCACTAACCCCACGTCATCATATTCCAACCAATTTAGTTCAACCGTTGTGGTTTCGTAGCCGCGAAAGTTTGGTTGATAACGGGTTAGTGTATGATCCGATCGCTGCAAAGGCCTGCCAGAGCTGTCACTTAGCCCCCGAATGTTTAAGCGGTGATATCGATCAAAAACAATTGCTGCATGCCACCTTAACGCAATTGTGCGATCAACAAGTACGCGCGTTTATTGAGCGCAACCCTGATGGATGGATCATTAATGTCGGTGCAGGGTTAGATACCCGTTTTTATCGGGTAGATAACGGGCGTTGCCATTGGATAGAACTCGATATCACCGAAAACCTGCTGTGGCGGCAGAAATTGTTTCATCGCAGTGAGCGTTATCAACATGTGTGTGGCAGTGTCGATGATCTTCAGTGGTTGGATGCATTGCCTATTGCGGAATCCTCAGCCGTTTTAATCGTTTGTGAGCATGCGTTATTAGATTGTACGGTGCAGCAACTCACCTATTTTATCCGCGCATTGGGTTTGCATTTTTCTAATGCGGCGGCTTGTTTAATGCTGGCTGGAGACAAAACTGCTTCCGCTTTAGGTCAGAAAATGGGCTCAGGCCATTATGGACATGGTTTTGCTAATCCAACCGAAGCGGTACTCAATGTCTTGCCTTGGGCTTCGTCGGCAAAAACGTTTTCACCGCTCGATCAACATTGTGGCCGCTGGAAATTATGGCAACGTTGGTTAAGTAAGGTGATGGTTTACAAGCTGCGCTTAACACCCGTTTTAGTTTATGTCCGTTGGTAAGTAACCGCTAGCCGTCCTCCTATCACTCCGCTACACTTTGCTCTCCCCCATGAGAGGTCAACGTGTTGCAATCTATTTTACAAACGTTATCGAACCGTTCCGTACATCGACAAGTGTTGCTACTGGCGATACCTATGGTGCTGTCCAATATTACCGTACCGCTGTTAGGTTTAGTTGATGCGGCGGTGATTGGTCATCTGGAACACGCTTGGTATTTAGGTGGAGTGGCGCTTGGCGGTACGGTAGTCAGTGTCACTTTCTGGTTACTCGGCTTTTTAAGAATGTCGACCACAGGCCTTGCGGCGCAAGCATACGGTGAACAGTCGCCACAAAAACTGGCGTTAGTCTTGTTGCAAGGGCTCTTGATGGCACTGGCATTTGCGTTGTTGTTTTTGATTCTGCATCGATGGATTGGCGATGCGATTTTTTCAGCCAGCAGTGCCAGTGAGCAAGTAAAGCAATATGGGTTGCAGTATTTTGTGATTCGAGCGTGGAGTACGCCCGCCGCATTGGCCAACTTTGTACTGCTCGGCTGGCTGTTAGCCACGCAAAATGCCAAAGCGCCAATGTGGATGGTAATCATCACTAACTTAACCAACATCGCGTTGGACATTCTGTTTGTGTTGGGTTTCGGCTGGAAAGTGGAAGGTGCTGCGCTGGCGTCGGTTATCGCTGATTATGCGGGCATGAGCTTTGGTTTACTGTGTGTTTGGCGCTATTGGTTGCGGCATCAACTCCCTTCGCCACTGCAGCTAGGTGTTTTAGTGACACAAGGTCTTAGCCGCTTTGTGAAATTGAATCGCGATATTTTCCTGCGTTCACTCTGTTTGCAGGCGGCGTTTAGCTTTATGACCTTTCAAGGGGCGGCCTTTGGTGATCAAACCGTGGCGGCTAACGCTGTCTTAATGAGTTTTTTGATGATGATCTCCTATGGCATGGATGGTTTCGCTTATGCGATGGAGGCCATGGTTGGCAAAGCGATTGGTGCAAAAAGTGAGGCGCAGCTCAAAAGTGCTCTGATCGGCAGTTTTTTCTGGAGTGCGCTAATCTGTTTAGCGTTAACGGTGATGTTTGCGGTGTGGGGATCGGCGTTGATCACGCTGATCACTGACATTAACGCAGTTCAGCAAGCGGCTAACCGTTATCTACCGTGGCTGGTGGCAATGCCGTTAACCGCGATGTGGTGTTTTTTATTGGATGGTATTTTTATCGGCGCGACCAAAGGTAAAGAGATGCGCAACAGCATGTTTGTCGCGATGTGCAGTTTTTTCAGCGTTTTCTATCTGGCTCAGTCTTTGGGTAATCACGCCCTGTGGATGGCGATGCTCAGCTTTATGGCAATGCGCGGCATCAGTTTAGGTGTGCTATTTATCTCACAATGGCGACGCGGTGTTTTTCTCACTTGATCACCGAACCTATCCCTAAGCACTTCACTCACTAGGTTACCAAAAAGAAAGCCGCACTCGTTAGCGGCTTTCATTCCATTAGCAGGCAGAATTAGGTCGATGATTAGAACAATCGATTCAGGCCATTTAACGCCGCCACGCGGTAGGCTTCGGCCATGGTTGGATAATTGAAGGTGGTATTGACGAAATATTCGAGGGTATTGGCTTCGCCTTTTTGCTCCATAATTGCCTGTCCGATATGGATGATTTCAGCCGCGCGTTCTCCAAACACATGAATACCTAAAATTTCTTTTGTCTCTCGGTGAAACAAAATTTTCAAGCTGCCGATATCTTTGCCAGAAATTTGTGCTCGTGCGAGGTGTTTAAACGAAGAGCGGCCAACTTCATACGGAATTTTGGCCGCGGTGAGTTCTTGCTCTGTTTTGCCCACTGAACTGATTTCAGGAATGGTGTAAATCCCAGTTGGAATGTCATCAATTAAGTGCCCTTGCGCTTGACCATGAGCAATCGCTTGAGCGACAAATCGACCTTGATCATAGGCTGCGCTCGCAAGGCTTGGGTAGCCAATTACATCACCGACTGCGTAGATGTGCTCCACCGAGGTTTGATAGTTACGATTGACGGCCAGTTGGCCACGTGAGTCGGCATTCAGGCCCACCGCTTTGAGGTTCAATTTGTCAGTGTTGCCCGTGCGTCCATTGGCGTACAAGATACAGTCGGCTTTCATTTTTTTGCCCGATTGCAAGTGAACGATCACACCATCGTCAGTGCCTTCAATCTTTTCATGGGTTTCATCATTACGAATCACAATGCCGCTGTTCCAAAAATGGTACGAGAGTGCATCAGACGTTTCGTTATCCAGAAACGACAGTAAGCGGTCACGGGTATTGATGAGGTCAGTTTTGACCCCTAAGCCTCGGAAAATCGAAGCGTATTCGCAACCAATGACGCCTGCACCATAAATAATGATGTGGCGAGGATCGTGTTTAAGCGAGAGAATCGAATCGCTGTCATAAACTCGTTCATGAGTAAAATCAACATCATCAGGTTGATAAGGGCGTGAGCCAGTCGCAATCACAAATTTGTCGGCGCTGTATTTTTCGATGCTGCCGTCAGCGTGCGTAACCGCCACGGTATTTTTGTGGGTAAACTTAGCGTTACCAAAAATCAGCGTGCACTGATTGCGATCGTAAAAGCCTTGGCGCAAGCGCGTCTGTTTATCAATCACAGATTTAGCATGGCCTAAAATATCAGAAAAAGTGAGATGAATACTGGTGTTGTTTTTACAAAATAGAGGGTTACTGTTGAATTCGATGATGCGGCTGACCGCATGGCGTAACGCCTTGGAGGGAATGGTGCCCCAATGGGTACAACCTCCGCCAACACTACTCTCTTTTTCGATAATGGCGACATTAAACCCCGCTTTAGTCAAACCCATTGCGGCGCCTTCTCCGCCTGGGCCGCTACCAATTACGATGACATCGAAGTGGTTTTGGTTCGCCATACTCTATTCCTTGTTGTATTTGTTTAACATTGCTGTAGCGAGATTTTAACTGATCCATCAGTGCGGTAAACGATGTTGCCATCAGAGAGTGGAGAGGATCACGCTCGAGAGGTGAAAATGCCACTTTATGCTATTGCTTTGCCCATCTTACTGTGGCGAGTGATTGAAATTAGGTTAGGTGACTGTTTAATTGGTCACTTTGTCCAAAGAGGCGATGTTGTGGCTTAGACAACGTGCTCAATCACGTTATAGTATGGCTCAGATAGTAAAAGAGAAGCGACTTAATATGAAATCGATGGGAATTCGCGCATTACAAAAAGAAAAAACACGTCGTTCATTGATTGATGCAGCATTTAGCCAATTAAGTGCCGATCGGAGTTTTTCTAACTTAAGTTTACGAGAAGTGGCCCGCGAGGCGGGGATTGCGCCCACCTCATTCTATCGACATTTTAAAGATATGGATGAGTTGGGTTTAACCATGGTTGATGAAGGTGGTTTACTGCTGCGCCAATTGATGCGCCAAGCACGACAGCGCATTGTCAAAGAGGGCAGTGTGATTCGCACGTCGGTTGAAACCTTCATGGAATTTATTGAAAGTAGTCCCAATGTGTTTCGCCTATTACTGCGAGAACGCTCAGGTACTTCTTGCGAGTTTCGTGCCGCGGTAGTGCGAGAAATACAGCACTTTTCCGCAGAGCTCACCGAGTATTTGATGACGACAGGCATGGGTCGTGACGAGGCATTAACTCAGGCCGAAGCTTCCGTTATTTTGGTGTTCAGCTCCGGCGCTGAAGCTTTAGATTTAGATCGACGTGAGCGAGATGAGCTTGCTGAACGTTTGATCATGCAGTTGCGAATGCTAGCCAAAGGGGCATTTTGGTATCGCAAAGAACGTGAACGTAATCGGCTCAAAGGGGGGATAGAGTAATGTCGAATGAAAACAACACAACCCATCGTGGTTCGGAAAGAAAAACACTTGTGCTAGCGCTCATCGCAGGTATGTGCGGCGATGCTTTGTTGTCTTGGGTAACCATTAGCCAAGTTCCGTTCTCCATTTTCCCATTGATTGCATTAGTGCTTTCTGTGCAGGCGTTGTATCAAGAATATTTGCGCCATCCGGTGGCGGAAGATCTTCCATTGGTAGCGCTTGCCTGTTTCTTTGTCGGTGCTTTTGGTCATTCGGCATTTATCAAAGCACAATATCCAGATTCTGGTTCTAACTTTTTCGCCATTCTCGTACTGCTGTTGTTGCTACTCTGGGTTGGAAGAAAATTGGGTTTTCTTGGTCGCCATCGCACCGACTAAGTCATCAATGGCTGGGTAGATATAGCGTGCGATGTGACCGTCATCCAAGCCTATCACTGACATATCACAGGGATGTGGACGCCATTTTCTTGTCGTAGCGTCATGCATCCCGCTGCCACGTAATCGTTGTAAGTGGCGATAGCCGTTATCGGTGCGTTTTTAAATACGATGCAAAATTGGTTTGAACGATATTCGGTAAACGTAATTATTGCCAGTTAGCTGGAATTCTTTGTGCACACTAGGGCTCCAAGAATCATCACCACCCACGCCCATGTGCTGATGGTCTAGGCGCACATAAATGGTTTTTTCTGCCATTAAATCACAGGTGTGTTTTGCTTTTGCCAGCGTCTGTTGAGCATATTGACTGACACTAAATTGGAAATCGCCAGATATCGCCAGTTCGTTCACTTGCAGCCATTGAGTTCCACAACGTAAGCCACTGTCGGTTGGGAAAATGTACGGAGTGTGCATCTCTTCTAGCGTTTGCGTGTGCAAGCCAAAACGTGCTGCAGATAGGCGGTCTGGGTAGTTCTCAAACGGACCTAAACCTTGCCAAGTGATTGGTGTACTCTGCTCATGCAATGGCAATTGCAACTCCAAGCCGATACGTGGCATGGGTGGTAGATCATCGGCAAGTGTCACATCAACGGTCAGCTGCATTTCGCCACTGTTTTTCAGCGTATGCGTCCAAGTGGTGATGGCTTGCACGGCACCGTTGAATTGGTAAGCGAAAGTTGATGTTACTTGCACGGCATGCGCTAACATGTCGCTATGGCAACTGACACATTCGCGTTTCCATTGGCCAATACCAGCCATATCCCAACGACATACCCAAGCGTTTGGATCTATGTTATCCACTTCACTCACACCAATATCGTTATCCAGTGGCGCACGGAAGAAGTTATCTTGCGGTGCCGCCAGCATTCGCGCTTTGCCATCGACTTGCCAATCAATCATCAAGCCTGTTTGACTATCCCAGCACCATTGATGCTTCTCATCTAGGCTGGTGACTACGATCATGCCTTTTTGCTGGGTTATTGCTGGGGCTGGTTGCGTTTCCAACTTAGGCATGGCGAGACCTGAGGTATTGCGTAGCGCAAATTGCTCAGAAGCGCTGACATGTCCCGCGGGTGCCCAAAGTGTTTCAGCCACTAAGGTGATGTCAGTATTCAAGTGGTATCGCGCTTCTGCTTTAGGTGTAAATTCAAAAGCAATATCTACGGTTGCTTGGCTATCGGCTTTGATGTTCAGCACCACTGAGCCAGATTGAATCAATTTGCCATCTTCTAAAAGTGACCAGTTCAATTGCTCGTTGTCCGTTGCACGAAATAGGTTTTCGTTAGTTACTAATAGATGACAGAATCCTTTCACTTGTTCTTGCAGCGACACGCGAATCATACGCTGGCAGTATTTGGCTTCTTCCAATGTTGGATGCACAGTGCGATCTGGGAAGATCAACCCGTTGATGCAGAACTGGCGGTCATTGATTTTATCGCCAAAATCGCCACCGTAAGCCCAGAAGTGTTGGCCGTTCTCGTCCCATTGGCTCAAGCTTTGGTCTACCCAATCCCAGATAAAGCCGCCTTGAAGGCGAGGAAACTCGCGGAATGCATCCCAATATTCATTAAAACTCCCCAAACTGTTACCCATCGCGTGGGCGTATTCACATAAGATCAGTGGGCGAGTTTCGTTGGGTAGAGAAATCCATTTTTTGATTGGCCATTTTGGTACTGCTTCATCTGCAATCGTTGTATTCACACGGGCGTACATAGGCGCAATGATGTCGGTTGCAGCGGTATTGGCACCGCCACCTTCATATTGAACAGGGCGCGACGGATCGTAGTTTTTCGACCAAGCGTACATCGCATTGTGGTTACTGCCGTGGCCAGACTCGTTACCCAAAGACCAGATGATGATAGAAGGATGGTTTTTATCGCGCATCACCATTTGGGTGTAGCGGCTCATGTATGCGTGCGCCCATTGTGGATTGCTCGAAAGGCGATTCATCGGCTGCATGCCATGGGTTTCGATGTTCGCTTCATCGCACACGTACAAGCCGTATTGGTCACACAGTTCGTACCAACGAGGGTGATTTGGGTAGTGCGCTGTACGTACCGCGTTGAAATTGTATTGCTTCATCAAACAGATGTCGCGGATCATGTCTTCTTCTGTCATCACATGCCCAAGCTCTGGATGATGCTCATGACGATTAACGCCACGGATCAGCAAAGGCTTGCCGTTGAGTTTCAACTGACCATCAGTGATTTCCACTTTGCGAAAGCCCACATGATAGGCTTCACTCTCTAGATGCATGCCGTTTTCATCTAATAGGGAAATGACTAGGCGGTATAGATTGGGGGTTTCTGCGCTCCATTTGTTTGGCTCACGCACATGCAATGTTTGAAATACCACGTCATCGTATGTGCCTCGCTCGTCAATACGGCGGTTGTGCGGGCGATCAATTCGCGGCTCAGTCACCGCGCATTCACCATCAAAGAGCTGCACTTGCACTTGGTAACAATCTGGCGCTGAAATGTGCGTCACGATTGATAGTGAACCATCGCGATAACACGCATCCAAATCTGGCGTGACGAATACATCTTCAATGCAGTATTGCGGTTTAGAAAGCAAAGTTACGTCGCGGAAAATACCACTTAGCCACCACATGTCTTGGTCTTCTAGGTAGCTGCCATCACACCAACGCATCACCATCACGGCAAGTGTATTCTCGCCAGCCACTAGGTAGGGCGATAAGTCGAATTCGGAAGGCAAGCGGCTATCTTGGCTGTATCCCACCCAAGTGCCGTTGCACCATAGGTGGAATGCTGAGTTCACACCATCGAAGATGATGCGCTGGGTATTGGCAAGATCGGCTTCTGAGCGGGAAATCGTAGTGCGGTAACAACCTGTCGGGTTTTCAGCGGGTACGAATGGAGGGTTTACTTCAAACGGGTATTTTACGTTGGTGTAAATTGGTTTGTCGTAGCCTTGTAGCTGCCAGTTGGAAGGAACCGTTATTTCATCCCAGTTCGTGTCATTGAATTTGGTTTGAATAAACTCGCCTTCGACTTGTTCTGGCGAGTCGAACACTTTGAATTTCCATTGGCCATTCAGCGATTGACGTTGGGCGTAAACGCCGTCACGGGCATGGTCAATATCTCGGTAACTGGAAAGTGGGCTGTGTGCTTTTAAGCAGTGAATATTCACTGATTGCGGGGTTTCCCAGTCACGTCGTTGGAGAATATCTGAAAATGCCTTCATGGTTTTCCTACTTGATTTTTGTTTCTAACCGTGTTGCGCTACGGTAGTGAATACCGTAATGGATGACTTTTTTGCTCTGGTAATCGACGCTAACGCGGCCAAAAACAGTGCCATACATAGAGTAGCTAATCGTTTTATTTTTTTGAGTCTTAGCTTGCTACTCAGTGTAAATAAAATGTGGAAACGTTTCCATGGTGAGGTTTGCATTTTCATAGTAATAACGGATTTATTCTTCTTTCGTGTGATCATCTTCTCTTGAATGTGTTTTTAAGCAATTTTAACGGCGAGTGATGAACTTTCCTTGGTGAGATTGGCTTTGGATCTGACGTTTATATCAAAATCAATCTGTAAACGTTCCCATGAATTTGGTTTGGCTCACCGATTATTTTGTTCTATACATTGTGATGCGATGTAATTTCCTGCTTCAAAGTCAGACAAAATGACAGATAACCATTGATTGAATTAACAGGTGAGCAGGTTCTACTGATTGTAGAATTGGGTGAGTATGCAAAGATTCTGCATTGGGGGCAGAAGGTAAGCGGTGATCTCAACGGTTATCGTATGGGCTCTGCATCGCCCGCCCTGATTAAACCGTTAGTCAGAGCGAGCAGCATGATAGGTAATGTTGTCAGTACGAATGCGTGAAAGCCGATTAAATCGAAATTTAAATATCGATTGAAAGTCTTATTTAATCTTCTCCAGCATCACACCTGCTTCCATGTGGTGGGTGTAAGGGAATTGGTCGAATAGAGCGAAACGAGTCACTTTGTGTGTTTCACATAGAGTGTCTAAATTCTCTTTTAAGGTTTCTGGGTTGCAGGAGATATACACAATCCGCTCGTAGCCTTGCACCATTTTGCAGGTATCGATATCCATACCCGAGCGCGGTGGGTCAACAAAAATGGTGTTGCAACGATAGCTTTTGAGATCAACTCCCGCTTGTTGCAAACGGCGAAACTCACGTTGACCTTCCATCGCTTGAGTAAATTCTTCGGCAGACATGCGGATGATTTGCACATTGTCTATTTTATTCGCCGCAATGTTGTATTGCGCGGAATCAACAGAAGGTTTGGCTAATTCGGTTGCGAGCACTCGCTCGAAATTTTTCGCCAATGCCAGTGAAAAGTTACCATTCCCACAGTAGAGCTCTAATAAATCGCCTTGGCTCTCTTGCGTACAGTCAACGGCCCATTCCAACATTTTTTGTGCGACAGTACCGTTTGGCTGAGTAAAGCTGTTTTCCACTTGTTGATAAATATAACTTTGACCATGTACGTTCAGCTTCTCAATCACAAAATCTCGATCGAGCACGACTTTCATTTTACGTGCACGGCCAATCAAATTGAGGTTGAATCCCTCATCATTGAGACGCTGTTTTAATGCTTTTGCTTGGGTTATCCATTCTTCATCGAGTTGGCGATGATAAAGCAGAGAAACCAGTACTTCACCACTAAGAGTGGAGAGAAAATCGACTTGGAAAAGTTTACGACGCAGTGAGTCGCTGCCTTTAAGTGCATCGTTCAAAAGTGGCATCAAATCATTAATTAAACGACTGGCCGCAGGAAACTGGTCAACGCGGTATTTTTCACGCGTTTCTTGATTGAACATGATGTAATAAAGCTCATCACCTTCGTGCCAAACTCGAAATTCTGCACGCATACGGTAATGCTGCTCTGGTGATTCAAACACTTCCAACTGAGGCATGTTGTATTGTGCGAACATTTGGGTCAGACGCTCGGTCTTTTCCGCCAACTGTTGCTGGTAGTGTTGTGGGTTTATATCAAGAGTCGCCATGGTATTACCTTTGCTTGGGTATGGTGCATTCAAATAATAAAGAGCGCAGATTTTATTCAATCCCTCGCGCTTGTCCAGTTTTGTCCTGAATTAGTCATTAATTACGAGCTAACAAAAATAGCTGACACCAATCAGTACTAGACAAATTATCAATAGAGCCATAGTATCGCCCTCAGCTGGTGCTATCTAGCGGTATAGATGGCCGAAAAGGGAATCTGGTGTGAATCCAGAACTGACGCGCAGCGGTAAGAGAGAACGAACACCCAATATGACACTGCAGGAAAATGCTGTGGGAAGTCGGGTTAGTAGGTCAAGAGCTCTCAAGTCCGAATACCTGCCAGCAGCCAAATCTATTCCACCTTTTGGTTGATTTGGTAGGACTTACGCGAATTAGGATCACAATATGAATAAATCCCTTTTAGCGGCGGCTGTAGCATCGCTGCTTTCACTTATCTCCAATTTACACGCCCAAGAAGCATCTGCTGACGAAACCATGGTGGTTACGGCTAACCGTTTTGAGCAAAGTACTGAAAGTGTTATTGCTCAAGTGGAGGTTGTGACACGTCAAGATATAGCTCGTATTCAAGCTAAGTCACTAACTGATGTATTCAAACGATTAACGGGTATTCAAGTTACACAGAATGGTGGTAAAGGCCAGCAAGCTTCGATCTTTGTTCGAGGTGCTAACTCTGATCAGGTTCTTGTCTTAATTGACGGCATCCGTTTTGCTCGCGCTGCAAAAGGTGGTGTCGATTTCAGCCAGCTGCCAATCGCATTTGTTGACCGAGTAGAGTATGTACGAGGTGCTCGTGCTGCTATGTATGGTTCAGAGGCTATTGGTGGTGTGATTAATATCATTACAGTTGTCAGTTCTGACAATGAAGAAACTGTAGTGAGTGCAGGATTAGGCAGCCGTGATTATGAAGAATTAAGTTTTGTTAGTGGTACTAAAGTTGGCGAGAACGGTCATTTAAACGTATCGGTTGGTTACGATTCTGATGAGGGCTATAACGTTCACCCAATGCCCGGAGTAAACGATGGTGACCGTCATGGGTTTGAATCACGTAATGCTTTGCTCGGGTATGTACATAACTTCGACCAACAGTGGAGTGGCTTTGCGAATTTCCGAATGTTCGAGACTATCTCTCAATATGATGGTTCGTATGTTGATCATAATACCGGCAACCCTGTCCACTCTTACAAAGAAGCTGAAGTACAAAACTCTACTGTTGCTGCTGGCGTTAAATTTAATGGCAGTGAGCTAAAGTCTGAATTCCTAGTTAATTATCAAAACCAAGACAACTGGAATTACGAAAAGTCTCTAGGTAAGAACTCTTCTTCGGCTACGTCTGATGAGCTTGAGCAACTTAATGTTCAATGGGTAAACTCATACAAAGTTACTTCAGCACTGACGTTAAGTGGTGGTGTTGATTGGCGAGATGAGGCCTACATCGTTAAGCCATCGAATACTGAATATGATCGAACCAATGTTGCATACTTCACGGCATTAAACGTAGATGCGGATAAAGTGTTTGGTGAGTTGAGCATTCGTGCTGATGACAATGAACAGTTTGGTACTGAAACAACGTATAACACAGGGTTAGGTTATCGTTACGCAGAATGGCTTGTGGTTAAGGCTGCCTATGGTACATCGTTTAAAGCTCCGAACTTGTATCAACTATATAGTTACTACGGTAATGACAAGCTAGAAGCCGAGAAAGCGGATTCATTTGAATTAACTTTTAGTGGTTTAATCCAAGAGGTTGATTGGTCAATTACTGGATACGATACAAACGTTGAAGACTTAATTGATTATAATTACGCGACGAGTAAGTATTACAACACTGATGGTGAAAGCCAATTACGTGGTGTGGAAATGGTTGTCGGTTTTGATACAGGCTTTATTAACCACCAAGTGAGCGCTAACTTCCAAGATCCAAAAGACCAATCTGGTGAACAGTTAGTCCGCCGTGCTAAGAAGATTTATAAGTATAACGCGGCAGCTAGTTTCGATGATGTTGATTTGTCATTGGGGTACCAATACGTCGGTGAGCGACCAGACTTCTCTGAAGAGTTGGCTGCATACAGTTTGTTTGATGTTTCAGTTAACTACTACGTAAATGAAAATCTTACTTTAAACGGTCGAGTCGAGAACCTTACTGATGAAGAGTACGAGACAGCTGGTGGATACCCATCTCCAGAGCGTACATATTACGTAAATGCTACTTACCAATTCTGATTTTTGAAACCGCCTGTGGGCGGTTTTTACTTTGCGAGTGTGATGATGAAAAAGAACGTTATCGTCAGTTGGTCTAGCGGAAAAGATTCAACCCTCACTTTAGAGCGCTTATTGGAAGATAGCCGTTATTGTGTTGTGGGCATTTTTACCACTTATGTCGAAGATGAAGTGCCCTTTCAAGCCACCCCCTTGTATGTAATTGAGCTACAAGCACGACTTTTAAAATTACCCGTTGTCAAAATAGAGCTGCCTGCCGTATTTCCAAGTAACGAGCTTTATCAATCGACCATCATCAGCGCATTAAAACAAAGTGGATTAGAGATAGACGCCGTTGCTTTTGGCGATATGTTCTGTAACGGTATTGCGCAGTATCGCAAAAGCTATATTGAACCGGCTGGCTGGGAGTGTGTGTTGCCCTTGTTAGGTGAAGATAGTAGCGCTCTTGCGCGAGAGATCATAAATCGCGGCATCCAAACCATGGTGATGACGACAGATGGTCACAGCCTCACGCCAGACTATTGTGGACAACCTTATGGACGAGCGTTTATTGATTCTTTACCAGCAAAGGTTGACCCGTGTGGCGAAAATGGCGAGTTTCATACACTGGTCACCGACGCTCCCTGTTTTTTGGGTGGAACACTGGAGTTAGAGTTGACGCATCTCCAACTGGGGGAACGTTTTTGTCACCAAAGATACCGAGCAAGAGCATTGCCAATTGATAAAGAGCGAGTATGATCGGAACGTTTTCATTATAAGGTGCTCAGAGTGTCGCAACCGTCTCAGCTTAATGTGCTTATCTTTGACTCTGGTGTTGGTGGGTTATCTGTTTATCAAGAGGTCCAAGCCAAACTACCACAATTAAACTACATCTACCTGTTTGACAATGAAGCTTATCCTTATGGAGAGCTCAATCAAGAGGTGTTAATTAAGCGTGTGGTTAGGTTGGTAAGCGATGTCGTTGTGAAAGAGCGCATTGATTTGGTCGTTATTGCTTGTAATACCGCAAGCACTATCGTCTTACCCAAGCTGCGTTCTTGTCTTGCTGTACCAGTTGTGGGGGTTGTCCCTGCGATTAAACCGGCCTCGTCACTGGCAAATAAAGCCGTGGGACTCATTGCCACCCCAGCGACTATCACTCGTCAATACACTCACGATTTGATTCGAGATTTTTCATCTGACAAGAATGTTGAATTGCTAGGGTCAACGCGTTTAGTGGATATGGCAGAAGAAAAATTGAGGGGCAAAGTTGTCGATCTTGCAGAATTAAAAGAGATTCTTAGCCCTTTGGCGAACCGTATTGATGTGGCGGTCCTTGGCTGTACACACTTCCCATTAATAAAAGAAGAGATCCAAGCCGTATTAGGGAAGAGTGTCGTGCTAGTTGATTCCGGAGAAGCTATTGCTCGTCGTGTGCAAGAGCTATTGGGTGTGAAAAGCGAGCCACAATGCAAAATCAAACAACACAAGATATTATCAAGCGCACCTCCTTGGGAAGAAAGCGCGCTCAATAGCCGATTAGATCACTTAGGTTTTACTCCTGTTCAAACATATCGTCATCAGGATGTTTAGGATCATTCGCCACACGTACTTTTAATGTACGCTGCATATAGTCTTTCTCATTCAAAGCTGAAATAGCACCATCTACAT
The DNA here is from genome assembly GCF_963886625.1 of Vibrio sp. V23_P3S9T160. NCBI lineage: Bacteria > Pseudomonadati > Pseudomonadota > Gammaproteobacteria > Vibrionales > Vibrionaceae > Vibrio > Vibrio sp. V23_P3S9T160. The sequence continues at coordinate 845 of NZ_CAWPDB010000133.1, read as the reverse complement.
TTGCAGAAGCCATCACAACAAAGCCAAATCCACGCCTTTTGCCCGTTCGCTTATCTTTCATCAAACGTACGGCAAAGACCTCTCCATATTTGGCAAAAAGTTCACGAACATGAGCTTCATTCGCTTTGTATGGCAAGTTACCGACATACAGTGTTTTCGTTGAGAGTTTTGACTCCTCATCATCGGTTAGCGTTTTGCTGCCAAAAAATTTAAAAACAAGAGCGGAAGAGACAACACCAATAACAAAAGTAATTGCGGGAGAAAGCGCGACCAGAGAAAAAAGGATTGCGCCTATTATTGCAAGAGATGCAACCAGTAAAATCGATTTATTAGAGTTCATATTGGAATACTACATATCAAGTAAAAGAAGAAGGATGTCTAGGATTAACAAAATAGACACATCAATCTTACGTTTATGCTTGGTGTTTTTCCAACCAATTGCTGTGATAACCTTCAAATGTTGAAGTTTTATTCAATAAAACGCGACATTGGTGGCTTTTTAAGCGAATGAAAGGTGATTTTAAAAAAGAACTTGTCACATTGTAAAACCTCCCTATAATGCCGCCTCACTGACACGGAGTGAGGCAAGCCTCACAGACGAGTTACTAGTTGAAAGAGAAAGATAGTTAAAAATAACTCTTGACTCTTAAAGACTAAAGCGTATTATTCGCACCCCTAGCGACACAGGACTTAACGGTCCTGTTCGGCAGGAACGCTCTTTAACAATATAAACCTATCAATCTGTGTGGGCACTCGTTGATGATAATCAAAAAAGATTTATCAATGAACTGAGTGACCAATCAGAATCAAGTTTACTTGATTTTGGCACAGTCAATTCATTGTTG